>JBOGWD010000506.1:0-18026 GCA_050693275.1 Actinomycetota bacterium
CCTGCTCGAGAACGCCCTCCAGCACACCCCTCCGGGACAGACCGTCGAGGTGGGCATGGACGGCACCGGGGGCGAGGTGCTCCTCACGGTGGCGGACCGGGGGCCGGGGATCGATCCCGAGGTGGCCGGCCGCGTCTTCGGCGCCTTCACCCAGGCCGACGCCAGCAACACCCGAACCCACGAGGGACTGGGGATCGGCCTGTACCTGGCTCGGAAGATCATGGCCGCCCACGAGGGGCGGGTCGAGTTCGACGCGCGCCAGGGAGGTGGCACGATCTTCACGCTGGCCTTCCCGCGCGCCGTCGGGGGACCGAACCAGACCTAACCGGCTACGCTCACCGCATGGCGGACGGGAGACGGCGGCTGCCATCGGTCGACTCGCTGCTGCGATCGGAACCGGGCCGGCGGGCGGCGGGCCGGTTCGGGCGACCCGTGGTCCGTGCGGCGATCCGGTCGGTGCTCGACGACGTCCGGAGGGCCGCGGCTCGCGGCCGAACCCCCCTGGAGGACGAGGTGATCATGGCCCGGGCCGTGGCGGTGGCCGCGCGGATGTCCTTCGGCCTGTCCCCGGTCATCAACGCGACGGGCGTGATCCTGCACACGAACCTGGGACGGGCCCCGCTCCCGCACCCCGCCGTTCGCGCGGTGGCCAGGGCCGCCCGCGGCTACTCCGACCTCGAGGTTGACCGGGAGTCGGGGAAGCGTGGCCGCCGCACCAGCCGCGCGGAGTTCCTGCTGACGGCCCTGACCGGCGCCGAGGACGCGCTGGTGGTGAACAACAACGCGGCCGCCCTCCTGCTGGCGCTGGCCGCCATGGCCAGGCGGAAGGACGTGCTGGTCTCGCGGGGCGAGCTGATCGAGATCGGCGGCGAGTTCCGGCTCCCGGAGATCATGGCCGCCTCGGGCGCCCGCCTGAGGGAGGTGGGCACCACGAACCGCACCCGGCTCCAGGACTACCGGGCGGCCCTCGCCGACCGAACGGGCCTGATCCTCAAGGTCCATCCGAGCAACTACCGGGTGGTGGGCTTCGCCGGGTCCCCGCCCGTGTCCTCGCTGGCCGCCCTGGCCGGCCGGGCGGGGGTGCCGCTGCTCTACGACACGGGCAGCGGCCTCCTCCAGCGGGTCAAGGAGGTGCCCGCCGAGGAACCCTCCGCGGCCCAGGCCCTGGCCGACGGCGCCGACCTCCTGTGCTTCTCCGGGGACAAGCTGCTCGGAGGACCTCAGGCCGGGGTCCTCCTCGGACGGAGCGACCTGATCGCACGGCTGCGCCGGCATCCGATCGCCCGGGCGGTCCGGGTCGACAAGATGACCGTGGCCGCCCTGGAGGCCGTGCTGACGATGTACGCCCAGGGTCGAAGGGACGAGGTTCCCGCGTGGCGGGCGCTGGCCGAGCGGCCCGCCGCGCTGCGGGCCCGGGCCAGGGCGCTGGTCGGGGCCATCCCGGGAGCCTCCGTGACCAGGGCCGAGTCCGTGGCCGGCGGCGGGTCGATCCCGGGGTACGGGATCCCCTCTCCGGTGGTCACGCTCCCGGCCGATCGTCCCGATCGGCTGGCGGCCCGGCTGCGCGTGGGGAACCCCTCGGTGTTCTGCCGGGTCGAGGAGGGGGCGGTGGTCTTCGACCTCCGCGCGGTGGCTCCCGACGACGACGAGCGCCTGGCTCGGGCGGTCAGGTACGCCCGCTCCCAGGAGGGCTGATGGACGTCGTGGCCACGGCGGGCCACGTCGACCACGGGAAGTCGTCGCTCATCGTCCGGCTCACCGGGATCGACCCGGACCGGTGGGAGGAGGAGAAGCGCCGGGGCCTGACCATCGATCTGGGGTTCGCCTGGTGCACCCTCCCGTCGGGCCGCGAGGTCGGCTTCGTCGACGTGCCGGGCCACGAGCGGTTCGTGCGGAACATGCTCGCCGGCGTGGGGCCCGTGCGCCTGGTGCTGTTCGTGGTGGCCGCCGACGAGGGATGGAAGCCGCAGTCCGAGGAACACCTGGAGATCGTCGACGTCCTGGGGGCCGCGGCCGGCGTGGTGGCCCTGACCAAGGCCGACCTGGTCGACCAGGAGACCATCGCCGAGCGAGCCGAGGAGGTCCGGGAGCGACTGGCGGGGACCGCCCTGGAGACGGCGTCGGTGGTGCCGTGCTCGTCGATCACCGGCCACGGGCTCGATGCGCTCGCGGCGGCCCTCGACGCGATGGTGGCCGGCGCTCCCTCGCCGGAGGACCGGGGCCGCCCCCGGATCGACATCGACCGCTCGTTCACGATCCGGGGAGCGGGCACGGTGGTCACCGGCACCCTCACCGGCGGCACGCTCTCGGTGGGGGACGAGGTGGTGATCCACCCGGACGGCACCACCGCCCGGATCCGCTCGCTCCAGACCCACCGGCGGCCGGTCGAGGTCGCCCTCCCGGTGTCGAGGGTGGCCGCGAACCTCGCGGCGACCTCGAGGGACGAGGTCGTGCGCGGCGACGTGCTGGCCAGGCCCGGCCAGTGGCGGCCGACCTCACTCCTCGAGGTACGCCTCCGGCCCGTCCGCTCCCTCGGCCGTCCGCTGACCGCCCGGGGCGCCTACAAGCTGTACGCGGGCTCCGCGGAGCGCGACGCCTCGGTCCGCCTGTACGGAACGGCCGAGCTCGGGGCGGACCGGACCGCGCTGGCCCGGGTCCGGCTGACCAGGCCGATCGTGGCGGAGATCGGCGACCGGTTCGTGCTGCGGGAGGCGGGACGGCGGGAGACCGTGGCCGGCGGGGTGGTCCTCGATCCCGAGCCGCCCCCCAGGCCGGGGGCCGATGCCGAGGACAGGCTGGCCCGCCGGGAGACCGCCGCCAGGGACGACCTGCCCGCCGTCCTGGTGGCCGAGCGCGGGGCCGTCCGCGCGTCCCGGCTTCCCGTGCTGACGGGGGGGTCGCCCGGGTCGGTGGCGGGAGCAACCAGGGTCGGGGCCTGGTGGGTGGCCGACGGTCGCCTCGAGGAGATCACGGGGACGGTCCGAGGAACGCTCGAGTCGTACCATCGCGAGCACCCCCTCCGTCCGGGGATCGACACCGGAGACCTCCGGCGAGCGGTCGTCGCCGCCGGCCTCGACCCGGACCTGGTGGACGCGCTCCTCGACCGCATGGCCGGGGACGGGGCCATCGCTCGGGAGGGGCCGCTGGTCCGGCTGGGCTCGCACCGGATCAGCCTCGGGGAGCGCCAGGCCGAGGCCGAGCGGCTGGTGGCGGCGGTCGCCGCCGCCGAGCCCACCCCGCCCACCACGGCCGCCCTGGAGGCGGCGGGATTCGGCCGGGACCTGATCGAGGCGTGCGTGACCACGGGGCGTCTGGCCAGGGTCTCGCCCGAGGTGGTGGTGACCCCCGATCTCCTGGCCCGGGCGGAGGAGGTGGCCCGGGCCGAGGCCTCCAGGCCCGAGGGGCTCACCGTGAGCCGGTTCCGGGGGCTCCTCGGAACCACCCGGAAGTACGCGCTCCCCATCCTCACCTCGTTCGACGCCCGGGGCCTCACCCGGCGAGACGGGGACGTGCGCCGGGCCGGGCCGTCGGCCTAGCCGCGAACCTCCTCCCGCCGGGTACCCGCCCCTCCCCGCACGGCGTACCCCGGACATTCATTCCATATACGTTATAAATGTCCGAGGGCCCCGGGCGGGGACCGGGACGGCACGGAGGCGATGGACGCGGCACGGGCGGTTCGCGATGCGCGGCGACGAGCAGCCCTCACCCAGGAGGAGCTGGCACGCCGGGCCGGCCTGCGGCAGCCGGCCGTGGCCAGGATCGAGGCCGGTGGGGTGACCCCCCGGGTCGACACGCTGGAGCGCCTGCTGGCCGCGTGCGATGCCTCCCTGGTGGTCGAGCCGCGCCTCGGCGCGGATGTCGACAGGGAGCCGATCCGCGAGCTCCTCCGGCTGGAGCCGGCCGGCAGGCTGGCCCGGGCCGCGGCCGAGCTTCGGGGGTTCCGACCCGCTCGAACGCTCCAGATCCTGAGCGCGAGGAAGGTCCGGTTCGTGGTCGTGGGGGCGGTGGCGGAGCGCCTCCACGGCTCGCCGGCGCCGGCCGACGCCGTGGAGCTCGTCGTCGCCCCGGACGCGCCGAACCGGCGCCGGCTGAACGGGGCGGTCGATCGGCTTCGAGGCTTCCGGTGGTCCTCCCCGGGGCGTCTCCGGTGGCGGTTCTCCTCCCCACCCGGCGCGCCCGGCTACCGGGAGCTGGAACGGGCCGCGGACGAGCTCCGGGTGGCTGCGAAGACGGTCAGGGTGGCTTCCCTCGACGACCTGATCCGGATCCGGCTCACCGACCGGGCCCGGGCCCACCGCGAGCGAGCCGAGATCCTGTGGGTGGTCCGGGAGGAGCGGGACCGCTAGCCGAGCTCGGCGATCAGCTCCACCTCGACCGGGACCCCCAGAGGGAGGACCGGCGCGGACACCGCCGCCCGGGCGTGCTTCCCGGCGTCGCCGAACACCTCGACCAGGAGGTCGCTGGCCCCGTTGGCCACCCTGGGCTGCTCGGTGAAGTCGTCGGTGGAGGCCACCCACACCGTGACCTTGGCGATCCCGGCCACGCTGTCGAGCGAACCGAGCTCGGCGCGAAGCGCGGCCAGGGCCTGGAGGGCGCAGCGCCGGGCCCACCGCGCTCCCTCCTCGGTGACCAGGTCTGCCCCGAGCCGGCCGGTCACCATCGGCTTCCCGTCCTCCAGGGGGACCTGTCCGGCCACGAACGCCAGTCCCCCCGCCACCGACACGGGGATGTACGAAGCCACGGGCGCCGCAACCGTGGGGAGGTCGATGCCGAGCTCGCGGAGACGGGCCTCGGGGCCCACCTAGCCCGCGCGGCGGGCGGAACGCTCGCGCTCGCGGAGGATGGCCTTGCGCTCGACCTCGTTCAGGCCGCCCCAGATGCCGTGGGGCTCCCGGTTCCGCAGGGCGTACTCGAGGCACTCGACGCGCACCGGGCAGCGCGCGCAGATCGTCTTGGCTCGGGTCTCCCGCGACTCCTTCTCTTCCTTGCGCTCGAAGTAGTTCGGCGCGAAGAAGAGCTCAGAGTCCTCCCCCCGGCAGGCCGCGTCGTACTGCCAACCGATGTCCCAGTCGTAGATAGCCAGGTCCGTCATCGCTCGCCGCCATTTCTCCAATTTCCCCTGTGCTAATCTGGCGAACCTCACGTTACCGCAGACCCCCTCGATTTGGCAAGACCTGAATGACAAGAATGAAACCCCCGTCCGCCCAGGTGACCGTCTATCATCGGGCGGTGGAGCCGGACTAGCCGTGGACGGGTTCGACCGCCTGTACGAGACGGCCCGCGCACTCGGGGAAGAGACCCGGTTCAAGATCTACCGGGCCATCTGTGTCTCCGACGACCCCGTCCCGGTGACCGCGCTGGCCGACTCCTTCTCCCTCCATCCCAACGCGATCCGGCAGCATCTGGCCCGCCTGGAGCAGGCCGGGCTGGTCGTCTCGGAGGCCGACCGCGAGGGGGTCGGCGCGGGCCGGCCTCGCCGCCTCTACGAGCCGAGCCCCCGTCCCCTCGAGTTCGCCCACCCGCCGCACTCGATGCGGTCGCTGGTGGCGGTCCTGGCGGAGGCGATCGACGCCCTCCCCTCCGACCACCGGACGCTGGTCCGGTTCGGCCGGGGGTGGGGTCGGTCCTGGGCGACCCGGAGGAAGCGCGAGCTGAACGGCTCCGCCCCCCGGAGCCGCCGGGGCCGGGCGGAGCTGCTGGCCCGCGAGCTCCGGGACTGGGGCTGGCGGCCATCCACCACCCGGGAGGGATCGCACGTCCACCTCTCCACGGGCCAGTGCCTGTTCCGTGACGTGATCGGGGCCGACACGAACGGCCGGTGCTGCGCCCTGGAGGAGGGGCTGCTGACCGGGCTGGTGGAGGCACTGGTGAACGGCCACGCCAGCGTGGTGCGGACCGAGGGCTGCCACCTCCAGGTCGTCGTCTAGGACTTCTTCGGGCGGTCCTCCATCTCCCGCATCGCCTCCATGAACGGCCGGAAGAGCTCCACGGGGATGGGAAGCACCAGCGTGGAGTTCTTCTCCGCGGCCACCTCCGTCATCGTCTGGAGCAGCCGGAGCTGGTAGGCGATGGGGTGACGGGCGATGACCTCGGCGGCCTGCGAGAGCTTCTCCGAGGCCTGGAACTCTCCCTCGGCGTTGATGACCTTGGCCCGGCGAACCCGCTCGGCCTCGGCCTGACGGGCCATGGCCCGCTGCATCTGGTCCGGGAGGTCGACGTCCTTGATCTCGACCAGGGTGACCTTCACCCCCCACGGCTCGGTGAGCTCGTCGATGACCGACTGCAGCTGGTCGTTGAGCTCCTCGCGCTTGGCCAGCAGCTCGTCCAGCTCCGCCTTGCCCAGGATCGACCGGAGCGTGGTCTGGGCGATCTGGGACGTGCCCAGCAGGTAGTTCTGGATCTCCACGGTCGCCCTGGTCGGGTCGACGACGTTGAAGTAGATCACCGCGTCCACGCGGACCGTCACGTTGTCCCGGGTGATGATGTCCTGCGGCGGCACGTTCATGGTCACGGTCTGGAGGTTCACCTTCACCACCCGGTCGATGAACGGGATGATAAAGAACAGCCCCGGGCCCTTGGCCCTTGACAGGACCCGGCCCAGACGGAAGACCACGCCCCGCTCGTACTCCTGAGCGATCCGGACGGCGGCGAACAGCAGGATCAGCGCCAGGAACACGATGGCGCCGATGACGATCAGCCCTTCCATGTCGTCACTCCCTCCCCTCGTCCTCGGCCCGCACCAGCAGGAGCAGGCCGTCCACCCGCCGGACCCGGACCCGGGTCCCCTTGGCGATCGGGCCGTCCAGGGCCCGGGCCCGCCACAGCGCACCCTTCACCCAGGCATGGCCCTCGGGCGACAGGTCCGAGCGGGCCTCCCCGTCCAGCCCGATCAGGCCCTCCGACCCGGTGATCGAGACCCGCCGCCGGGCCCGCATGGCCACGGTCATGGCGAACCCGAAGAACAACACGCTGGCCCCCACCACGATGCCGATCACCCATGGCGACACCTCGATCGCCTCGGCCACGCCGCCGAACAGCAGGATCGAGCCGGCCAGCAGAGCCAGCGCGCCGCCGACGGTCCACACCCCCAGTCCCGCGGTGAACACGTCGATCGTGAAGAAGACCAGGCCGAGCAGCAGGAGGAGCAGCCCGGCGACGTTCACCGGAAGCACGGCCAGGGCATAGAACGACATCAGGAGCGAGACCGCCCCGGCCACACCGGCCACCCCGATCCCGGGCTGGGAGAGCTCGAACACCAGCGCCCAGAAGCCCAGCACCAGCAGCAGGTAGGCGATGGTGGGGTCGGTGATGGTGTGGAGGATCCGGGTGAGCAGCCCGGGCTTGTGGAACCGGATGGTCACGTCGGGGCCGGAGGTCACCAGCGTTCGGGCCCCGGCCACGGTCTCCACCGTCCGGCCGTCCAGCGCCTCCAGCAGCGCGGAGATCGACGCCGTCTCCCGGGGATCGATGTCGATCGCTCCCCGCTCGAAGGCCTCGAGCTCCGTGAGCGACACGCTCTCCCGGACGGCCTCGTCGGCGAACTCGACGTCGCGGCCTCGCTGGTCCGCCAGGGAGCGCAGGAGCGCGGCGGCGTCCTCGACGACCTTGTCCTCCACGGTGGCGTCGCCCAGGTTCACCGGGTGGGCCGCCCCCATGGCGGTCCCGGGCGCCATGGTGGCCACGTGGGAGGCGTAGACCAGGAAGACCCCCGCCGACGCCGCCCGCGCTCCGGGCGGGCCCACCCAGACCACCACCGGGACCGGCGACCGGACGATCTGCTGGACCATCGATCGCATCGAGACGTCGAGCCCGCCGGGCGTGTCGAGCTGGACGATGACCGCGTGGGATCCGTCCTCGATGGCCGACCCGATCCGCGCCTCCAGGTAGTTCGCGGTGGTCGGATCGATGACGCCTTCGAGGTCCACCACCTCGATCGCGTTCTGGCCCTGGGCCGAGGCGGTTCCGGTCCCGATGAGGAGCGCCGCGGCCGCGAAGCAGCCCAGCGCGATTCGTCTCACGTTGTCTCGATCGTAACAGGGCATGGGTGTACGGTCGGGTGGTGACCATGCGATACGCACCGCTCGTGGTGGCCCTGGTGTCGGCCATCGCGCTGGGGGCGTGCGCCGAGAAGGACCCGGTCCCCATGGCCACCCCGCCTCCGGCGTCGACCTGGGAGGGCCCGCCCCAGCCCGACGCCTCGGGAACGATCGCGGTCGACTCATGGGGCGAGTACGTGGAGACCGCCGACCCGCGGCTGTCCCGCTCACCGGTCCGGAGCGCCGTGGAGTTCGTGAACCTGGGAGAGCCCTCGGCCCTGACCACCTCGGTGGTGATGGAGCAGCCCTCCCTGGAGGGGGGCGACGAGGCGACCGTCACCGTGACCGAGGACGGCCTTCTCGACGACTCGGTGCGGGCCGTGCGCTACACGCTTCGGTTCGAACGGGAGGGCCAGGCCTGGCCACTGGCCGAGGCCATCGTCGAGCAACGATGCCAGCCCGGGCGGGGCCACCAGGGCTTCTCCCCCGAGCCGTGCGTATGACCTCGATCGCGCTGCGGGCCATCGTGCTGGTCATCGTGCTCGCCCTGGGCGCGGTGCTCTTCGCCCTGGCCCTCCTGCCGCCCGTGGGGGCCGCGGGGCGGGCCGTGCAGGAGTTCGCCGACGAGTTCAACCGGATCGCCTCCGACGTCGACCTGGCCTTCCCCCGGATCCCCGAGCGATCCACGATCTACGCGAGCGACGGCACGGTCCTGGCCACGCTGTACCTCGACGAGAACCGGAAGATCGTCCGGCTCGACCAGGTGAACGACGTGGCCAGGAACGCAGTGCTGGCCATCGAGGATGCCCGGTTCTACGAGCATCCCGGCCTGGACTTCCAGGGCATCGTGCGCGCGCTCATCTCGAACGTCCGGGCCGGCGAGATCGAGCAGGGCGCGTCGACGATCACCCAGCAGCTCGCCCGGAACGTCTTCAGCACGATCGGGAGGGAACAGACCCTGGCCAGGAAGATCCAGGAGGCCAGGGTGGCCATGCGGCTGGAGGACGAGTACTCGAAGGACGAGATCCTCGAGCTGTACCTGAACGAGGTCTACTTCGGCCGCGGCGTGTACGGGATCGGGACGGCCGCCGAGTACTACTTCGGCAAGAAGGCCCGCCAGCTCGCGCTGCCCGAGGCCGCCATGCTGGCCGGCCTGATCTCCTCGCCGGAGACGTACTCGCCGGTCAACGACAAGGAGGCCGCCATCTCCAGGCGCAACGTGGTCATCGCCCGGATGGCCGACCTCGGGATGGTCTCGCCCGAAGAGGCCGGGGCCGCGCTGTCGGCGCCGCTCGGGCTCGACATCACGGCCATCGGCAACGAGAACGCCCGGTTCCCGTTCTTCGTCGAGTACCTCAAGGCGGAGATCCTCTCCGACCGCAGGTTCGGCAGGACCAAGCGGGCCAGGATCAAGACGCTCTTCCAGGGCGGGCTGAGGATCTCCACCACGCTGGAGCCGGGCCTCCAGCGTGCCGGCGAGCGGATCGTGGCCCGGCGGTTCCCGGACCCACAGGGGCCCCAGAGCGCCATCGCCGCCGTCGACACCAACAGCGGCGCGGTCAAGGCGATCGTGGGCGGCCAGAACTTCGAGAAGTCGCAGGTGAACCTGGCCACCGGGCAGGGCGGCACGGGCCGCCAGTCCGGCTCGGCGTTCAAGCCGTTCACGCTGGTGGCCGCGTTCGAGCAGGGGATCCCGCTGGGGAAGGTGTACAGAGCCGCCTCCGGCCAGTACGTGGAGTGCGGGCCGTACGGCGGCCGGTACCAGGTGTTCAACGCGGGTGACGGTGGCGGCACCGGCTACATCAACATGGCCACAGCGATCCAGAACTCGGTCAACGCGTACTTCGTCCAGCTGGCGGTCGAGGTGGGACCGCCCAAGATCGTGGAGGTGGCCGAGCGGATGGGCATCCGGAGCCCCCTGGAGCCGTTCTGCTCGATCACGCTGGGGACCCACGAGGTCACCCCGCTGGAGATGGCCTCGGCCTTCAGCACCCTGGCGAACCACGGCGTGCACTGCCGGCCGTTCGGCATCACCCGGGTGGAGGCGCGCACCGGCAAGGTCCTGCTGCGCCAGAAGCACGGGAGGTGCGAGCAGGTGGTGGACCGCCAGGTGGCCGACGACGTGGCCGGCCTCCTCCAGCTCGTGGTGAACGGGGGCACCGGCACGGCGGCGAGCCTCGGACAGTGGCCGGTGTTCGGCAAGACCGGGACCACCAACGACTCGGCCGACGTGTGGTTCTCCGGCTGCACCAGCCAGGTCTGCGCGGCCACGTGGGTCGGCCATCCCGAGGCGCGGGTCCCGATGCCGGGAGCCTACGGCGGCACCGTGGCCGCCCCGGTGTGGCACGACTTCATGCTGGTGGCGATGCGAGGGCTCCGGCCCCAGCCCCTGCCGGCGATCCCCCAGCCCGAGACCGCCCTGGTGCCCGACGTGGTCGGGCTGCCCCGGGCCGAGGCGGTCGAGGTGCTGGTCGACTCCTTCTTCACCCCGGTCACGGAGAGCGTGCCGGCCACGGAGCCCGTCAACATCGTCGTGGGGCAGTCCCCCGCGGGTGGGTCGACCGCGGTGGCCGGCGGTCAGGTCGTGATCCGGGTCAGCAACGGGAAGGCTCCCCTGTCGACGGTGCCGAGCGTGGTGGGCCTGTCGGCCGGGAGCGCCTCGGCCAAGCTCCGGAACGCCGGGTTCGACGTCGAGGTCGACTACGAGGCGACCGAGGACAAGAAGCTCGACGGCAGGGTCGCCGCCCAGGCGCCGGGCCCGGGGGCGAAGCTCGAGCACGGCTCGACCGTGATCATCCTGGTGCACCGCTACGAGAAGCCCGGGGGCGGCCCCCCGACGATTAGGGGGATCCGCCGGCCAGGCGCTCCCGGGCCAGCGCGTTGACCCGGCCGCCGTCGACCCGGCCCCGGTGCCGGGTCATGATCCAGCCCATCACCTTGCCGACCTGGTCGGGCCCCGAGGCGCCGGTGGCGGTGATGGCCTCCTCGATGATGGCCCCGACCTCGTCCTCGGAGAGCTGCTCGGGAAGGTAGGCCTCCAGGATGGCCTGCTCCGCCCGCTCCTTCTCCATCAGCTCGGGCCGGTCCCCCCGCTCGAAGGCTTCGGCGGCCTCCTTCCGGCGCTTGACCTCGCGGCCGACCACCTCGAGGAACTCCTCCTCGGTCAGGTCGTGGCCCAGCTCGACCTCGCGGTTCTTCACCGCGGCCGCCAGGAGGCGCATCGTGGCCAGGCGCGTCCGGTCGCCGGACTTGAGCGCCTCCCGGAGCTCGGTGGAGAGCCGGTCCGCGACCTCGCCCACTACAATCCCCTCCCGATGCTCGGCTGGACGATCCTCACCCTGCTCGCCGCCGGCGCCCTGGTGGCCGCCTACGCCGTGTTCGTCGAACGCAGGTGGTACCGCGTGGGGCGGCACCGAGTGGACATCCTACCCGCGGGCGGATCACCGCTCACGGTGCTGCACCTGTCCGACCTCCACCTCGTCCGTGACGACGAGGGGAAGCGCCGCTTCCTGGCCTCCCTGCCCAGGGCCGACGTCACCGTCATCACCGGCGACGTGCTGGGGGAGCCGGAGGGGGTCGAGTTCGCCGCGGCGGCGCTCCGGGCCGTGCGGGGCCGGGCGGCCTCGCTGTTCGTGCTCGGCTCGAACGACCTCTACGCGCCCCGGCCGACGAACTGGCTCCGCTACTTCGTGCCGAACCGTCGACGGAGCCGGCTGGTGGGGCGACGGGGGCGAGCCCAGGACCTGGTCCGGGAGCTGGAGCGGGACGGGTGGGTGCACCTGCGCAACCGGAAGTACGAGCGCCGGGTCGACGGCGTCTCGATGGAGATCCTCGGCCTGGACGACCCGCACATCCACCGGGCCGACCTCTCGGTGGCCCCGCGCACGTCGCCTGACGCGGTCGGGCTCGCGGTGGTCCACTCGCCCGACCCGGCCCCCGAGCTCGCGGCGCTCGGCTACGACCTGGTCGTGGCGGGCCACACCCACGGCGGCCAGGTGCGGCTCCCGGTCGTGGGCGCCCTGGTGACGAACTGCTCGATCCCCACCCGGCTGGCCCGCGGCCTGGCCCGCCTGGGTCCCTCGTACCTGCACGTCTCCCCCGGGCTCGGCACCAGCAAGTACGCCCCGTTCCGCCTGCTCTGCCGCCCCGAGGCGACCCTGCTGGAGCTGGCCCCCCGGGCCTTGACCCCGCCGCCGCGTCGCGACTAGCGTCCTCCCGTGATCTCTCGCTTGATGCGGGCGCTCCCGATCGCGGCCCTGCTGCTCCTGCCCGCCACCCCTGCGGCGGCGGCCATGATCGAGGTCACCACGACGGCCGACGAGTTCGCCGATCCCGGGCCCGGGACCGGCTGCTCGCTCCGGGAGGCCGTCCGGGCGGCCAACTCGGACACCGCCTACGGTGGGTGCCCGGCGGGAGACGGCTCGGACACCATCGTGGTGGGCGTCGGCACCTACGGGCTCACGCTGCCGGGAACGCTGGAGGATGCCGCCGCCACCGGAGACCTGGACATCCTCGAGGACGTGACGATCACCGGGGACGGCGCGGTGTCCACCACGATCGATGGCGGTGGCCTCGAGCACGTCCTCCACGTGGATCCGAATCCCGGCGGCGACGGCCCGTCGCTGACGCTGACGGGCGTGACGATCCGCGGCGGGGTGGCGCCCATGGGGGAGCCGAACGGCGGCGGTATCTACGTCGAGTACGAGGGCGGCCTGGCCCTGGACCGCGTGTTGATCACCGGCAACCGAGCCCGGGACACCGGTGGGGGGCTCCAGGCCAACGACGACGGACTGGTCACCGTCACGAACAGCTCCATCAGCGGCAACGTCTCCGACAACCAGGCGGCCGGGATAGGGAACTGGAATGACTCCGTCATGACGCTGTCCAACAGCACCGTGCACGGCAACATCGCGGAGAGCAGCGGCGGAGGAATCATCAACGAGAACTCGGCCGCGCTGACCATCGCCAACAGCACGATCAGCGAGAACGTCTCCACGATGGGAGAGGGAGGCGGGATCCACATCAACAACGACGGAACCCTGACCATCACCAACAGCACGATCAGCGGGAACGAGGCAGAGGAGGACGGCGGCGGGATCTTCGTCAACGCGGACGAACCGACCATCGCGCTGACGAACGTCACGATGGCCGGGAACGCCGCCGACCGGGACGGGTCAGACGACGGTGATGGGGGCGGGATCAGCATCGAGCCCCCCTACCTCGGCACGTTCACGCTGAAGAACACCCTCATCGGGGACAACACCGACGCCACGCCCGGCGGGGGGACCGTTCGCCATGACTGCTCGGCCGAGGTCCTGGGCCCGGTGACGTCGCAGGGGAACAACCTGATCGAGGACACCACCGGCTGCACGATCGACGGGACGACCACCGGCGACGTCACGGGTATGGATCCGAGACTCGGTCCCCTGGCCGACAACGGCGGGCCGACCCTCACCCAGGCGCTCCTGCCGGATTCCCCTGCGATCGACGGGGCAGATCCGGCGGCCGCCCCGCCGGCCGATCAGCGCGGGGCGCCCCGGAACCCGGACATCGGCGCGTACGAGCTGGTCCTGTGCGCCGGGACGATCGTCAATCGGATCGGCGCCGAGGGGAACGACGTCCTGGTCGGGACCGGAGGCCCCGACGGCTTCCTGGCGGCCGCCGGCAACGACCGGGTGAAGGCGCTGGGGGGCAACGACGCGGCGTGTCTGGGCCCGGGGAACGACCGGGCCGCGGGGGGCGGGGGGAAGGACATCCTCCTCGGCGAGCAGGGGAAGGACCGCCTCAGGGGGCAGGGCGGCCGGGACCGGTTGAAGGGGGGCCCGGGGAAGGACCGCTGCTCGGGTGGGCCCGGCAAGGACCGGGCCTCGTGCGAGAAGGAGCGGAAGGTCCCCTAGCCCTCGGCGGTGAGCACGCGCTGGTACAGGCCCTCGTAGGCCGCCACCATCGAGTCCGCGGAGAACCGCTCCTCGACGTGACGACGCAGCGACCGGGGATCCAGGTCGGCCGCCCGCTTGATCGCCTCGGCCGCGGCGTCGGCGTAGTCCTCGACGGGGACGATGAAGCCGGTCTCGCCGTCCACGACGACCTCCGGGACCGCGCCCCGGGGCGTGGCGATGACCGGGGTCCCGCAGGCCATGGCCTCGATCATGACCAGCCCGAACGGCTCGTCCCAGTCGATGGGGAACAGCACGGCCCGGGCCCGTCCCAGGAGGTCGACCTTCTGCTCGTGGGGGATCTCGTGAAGGATCTCGGCCCCCGGAGGCAGCACCGGCTGGACCTCGTGCTGCCAGTGCTCCAGCTCGACGGGCTCCGCGGTCTTCAGCGCCATCACCAGCGGCAGCCCGGCCGCCACGGCCGCGTCCACGGCCCGATGAGGTCCCTTGTCGGGATGGGTCCGCCCGATGAACAGGAGGAAGTCCTCCTTGTCCTCCCGCAGCGGGTAGCTGGCGGTGTCGATCCCGTTGTGGACCACGCCGGCGTACCGCAGCTCGGGCATGTGGGAGCGCTGGTCCTCACTGATCGCCACGTACCACAGACGGTCGGCGATCGGCTCGTACACGCGGCGCATCTCGTCGGTGAACGAACGGTGCAGGGTGTGCACCACCGGCACGTCGAGGAGCATCGCCGCGACCAGGCCCGACCAGTACGTGTGCTGATGGATCAGGTCGAACCGAGACGGATCCGCGTGCACCAGCATCTGGTGGACGGTGTCGTGCCAGATCGAGTTGTTGGAGGCCGGGCCGGGGGCGGCCTCGAACGCGTACTCGAGCTCGGCCCGCGTCTCCGAGTCCCCGGTGGCGAACAGGGTGACCTCGTGGCCCCGGTCGACCAGGCCGTCGGCCAGGAGGGACACGACCCACTCGATCCCCCCGTATCCCTTCGGGGGGACGGCGACCCACGGCGGCGACACCTGCGCGATCTTCACGGCTGAGAAAGAGGTATGCCACTATGCTACCAATCGGGTGCCCACCCCCGAGGTCCTTTCCGACCAGGTTCGCCGCCGGCTCGACGGCATCGGCGGCGCCGACGTGGTGGTGGGGATCCCCTGCTTCCAGAACGAGCACACCATCGGCGGCGTGATCACCGCCGTCGAGGCGGGCCTCCGCAAGCACTTCCCCGACCTTCGCTCGGTGATCTGCGTCTCCGACGGCGGCTCCCGTGACCGCACCAGGGAGGTGGCCCAGGAGACGGAGGTGGGCGACCGGGCGGAGGAGCTGCTGATCCCCGTCGACACGCCGGCCCCCGAGAAGCTCGTGTTCGAGTACCGGGGCACCGCGGGGAAGGGGAGCGCGGTCCGATCGATCTTCGAGGCGGCCGGCAGCCTCGGCGTCCGGGCATGCGCGATCCTCGACGCCGATCTCCGCAGCATCACCCCGACCTGGCTGGACCGGCTCCTGGCTCCGGTGCTGCATCACGGCTTCGGCTTCGTGGCGCCGGTGTACTCGCGACACAAGCACGACGGGACCATCACGAACTCCCTGGCCTACCCGGTCACCACGGCGCTGTACGGTCAGCGGATCCGGCAGCCGATCGGCGGCGAGTTCGGGTTCTCCGGGGACCTGGCCCGGCACCTGGCCACGCAGGACGTGTGGGACACGGAGGTGGCCCGGTTCGGGATCGATATCTGGATGACGACCACCGCGGTGGTGGAGGGCCATCGGGCCTGCCAGGCGATCCTGGGAGCGAAGCTGCACGACCCCAAGGATCCCGGGAAGGACCTTGGACCGATGTTCCGCCAGGTGGTGGGGTCGCTGTTCGCCCTGGCCGGCCGGTACCAGGGTCGGTGGATCCAGGTACGCGAGGTGGAGACCCCTCCCACGTTCGGCTTCCGGGCGGCGTTCTCGGCCGAGCCGGTCACCGTCTCGATCCCCCGCCTCACCTGGAAGTTCGTCGACGGCTACGTGCGACACCATCAGCTCTGGCGCCGGATCCTTTCCGAGGGAGCCATGGCGGGCGTGGACCGGGCGGTGGGCCAGGCTTCGGACAGCGGCGCCGGCATCGTGCTCGACGACGAGCTGTGGTTCGCCATCGTCTACGACTACCTGGTGGCCTACAACGCCCGCGAGGTCGAACCGGGGCCGCTCCTCGACTCCCTGATCCCCCTGTACTTCGCCCGGACGGCCACGTTCGTGGAACGGACACGGGACGACACCCCCGAGGAGGCCGAGGCCAGGATCGAACGGGGCGTGGACGTGGCCGTGGAGCGGAAGCCGTACCTGGTGGAGCGCTGGGCCGCCCTCGGGGTACCGGCCCGGCCCCTCCGGGACCAGCCGGTCCCTTGACGCGGGAACACCCCGACCCCCCCGCCCGTCCAAGCCTCCGACCGAAGGAGGTGGCGGGTATGGGACGCATGCGCAAGGCGATCGTGGCGGCGGGGACGGCGGCTCTGGTGGGAGTGGCCGGTCCCGCGTGGGCCTGCGGGGGCCTGATCGCCCCGAACGGGGCCGTCGGCCTGGTGAAGACGTCGACGCTGGCCGCGTACGCGGACGGCGTCGAGCACTACGTGACCCAGTTCGAGTTCGCCGGGGCCCAGGGCGAGTTCGGCTCGATCGTCCCCCTGCCCGGCGTGCCCGACCGGGTGGTGCGAGGCGGCGAGTGGACCCTGGAGCGGCTGGCCATCGAGGTCCAGCCGGTCCTCGAGTTCGCGGCCCAGGACGGCGCCGCCGCCGCGCCGCTGTCCCGCGGGATCGAGGTCCTGGTGGAGAAGCGGATCGGGGCCCTCGACATCACGGTTCTCCGCGGCGGCGGGAGGGCGGTCGGCGACTGGGCCCGCGAGCACGGGTTCGACCTGACGCCCGACGCCCCCGAGGTGCTGGAGTTCTACGCCCGGCGCAGCCCGGTGTTCATGGCGGCCAAGTTCGACGCCACCGAGGCCGCCCGGCGGGGCCTGGAGCGGGGCGAGGGCACATCGATCCACCTGGCCATCCCCACCGACGACCCGTGGGTGCCGCTTCGCATCCTGGCCCTGGGACAGTCGGGACCGGCCCTGATCGAGGCCGATGTGTTCCTGCTGACCGAGCGACGCCCGGAGCTGCTCCCCAGCCCCGTGGGCTCCGGCGCCGCCGCGGAGCGGGACGGCCTGAGCCTGGTCCGCGACGAGCCGGCCTCCCCGTTCCTCCTGTCCGACCTGGCCGGCGACCGAGGGATGGGATGGCTCCCCACGGAGGGGATGTGGCTCAGCTACCTGCAGGTCTCCGAGGAGGCCCAGGACCTGCGGTACGACCTGGCAATCGACACCACCGGCGGGCAGCCCTCCGCCATCGACGCCGGCATCTTCGTCCCCGCGGTGTCGGGGCGGAGCGCCCCGGTGTGGGAGGCCCTGGTGATCCTCAGCGGGCTGGCGCTGCTGGCCTCCGGGGTGGCCCGGCGACAGGCCCGGACCACGGGATGAGACTCCGGCGGGTCCTCGGCGGGCTCCTGGCGGCCGTCATGGCGACGGCTGCCGGGGCCTGCCGGCCCTCCGGGGACGGGATCCGCACCGTGGAGATCGGCATCCGGTACTCGCGGTTCGGACCCTCGGCGCTCGTGGTAAGCCCCGGCGAGACGGTGAGGTTCGTGCTTCGGAACGAGGACCCCATCCACCACGAGTTCATCCTGGGGGACCTGGAGGTCCAGCGGGTCCACGAGGTGGGCGAACAGCCGCACCACGCCAGGCCGGGGGAGGTCTCGGTCCCTGCCGGCGAGACCGCCGTGACCACGTACCGGTTCGGGGAGCCCGGAGCCCTCCTGTTCGGGTGCCACCTGCCCGGACACTGGTCGTATGGCATGCGGGGCACGGTTCGGGTCGGGTAGGTCGCGTAGAATCGGTGGCTGCGCCCCTCGGGGCGCGACGGGACGTAGCGCAGCTTGGTAGCGCGCAGCGTTCGGGACGCTGAGGTCGCGGGTTCAAATCCCGCCGTCCCGACCCGACATCGGAGGCCGCCGGTGGACCGCACGTGACGACCTACCGCCGGATCCTCGTCGGCACCGACGGCTCGGACTCGGCGA
>JBOGWD010000507.1:0-1718 GCA_050693275.1 Actinomycetota bacterium
GCGACGAAGTTCGCCCCGCCCAGAAGGACCATCCCCAGGAAGGCTCCCAGGACCACCCCCGGGGCCACGGGCGGGACCTCATGGAGTGCGGGTACCGCTCCGACGTCGCCGCGCGCCGTCACGCTCAAAGGGTACTCATCCTAAGGCCGGCCAGGGCGGTGCCGAGGCTCCTCGCGAGAGGCGTCCGCAGGTGAGTCGCATGATACCGACGATCATCTTCCCCTTGACCCCCACGCCCGACCGGTTCCAGGTGACCTGCATGCGGCTCCGCCCGCCGGGCGCCGGCTCCAGGCGTGCCGACATGAAGCTGCCGGGCGCGCAGAAGTTGCTCTCGCGGGCGGGCCAGGTCACGGTGCTCGGGACGGACCAGTCGTACTCCTCGATCGCCCACAAGCGTGGCTTCCGCTGGCCCTCCCGCACCACCGCCGAGCTGGCATGCAGCTCCTCGACCCCGTAGATCTCCGGGTCCAGGTCGGGCCACAGCTCCGGGCGCCGATCCGTGAAGTCCGTCAGCGCGCCGATCACCGTATCCGCAGGCACGGGCGCGTCGACCGCTGAACCGAAGCTCCATCAGCACCACCTCCTTCTCGCTCAGGATGGGGGTGGTCGTGGGCGCGAGGGCATCGGTAGATCTGCCCATTTCCTCCTCGCTACGAGCGAAGCAGGCCGTGCTGCATGGCGAACACGGCCGCGGAGGCGCGCGTCGAGGTACCGATCTTCGTGTAGACGTGCTGGACGTGGTGCTCGGCCGTGCGCGCCGAGATGAACCGTGAGCGGTCCTGGTCGGAGACGACGAGGAAGTGCGTGACCACGAACCCCTCCTTCGGTGCGGGGAAGTCCTCGAGCTCCATACGAGTGCCCTCCTCTCGCCCGACCGGCCCTCGGGGCATCCCGAGCGGCCGGGATGGACAGTGTCAGAAGCTGAACGCCGGTTCGGTGATGGTGAACGGCAGGCCCGGGCCGAGGCCGGCGAAGATGCCGAACAGCACCAGCGACATCGCCAGGGCGATCAGGTTACGGAAGAAGAAGCCCGTCTGCATCATCTTCTGGGACTCATCGACCTCCCAGAAGCGGTGGAACCAGGCGGCCGCCGGGATCACGAATGCCGCGATCATCAGGGACCCCACATCGCCCCAGATCCCGAACCCGACCGAGACCGAGCCGACCAGCAGCCACACTCCCGTCGGCCAGCCGCCGATGGCCGGGATGGGGAACCGCATCGACCGTGCATACGCCTCCATGCCCTTGCTCTGCCGGATGTGGCCGCCCACCCCGGCCACGAGGCCGAAGAACAACGCGAACAGGATGCGGCCGGCCAGGACGAACGCTCCCGCAGTATCGCTCATTGCTACCTCCATATCTCGGGCCAGGAATTGGAACCGGTGCGCTCGAACCGGCATTCCGTTGGACCCGTCACGCAGCGCAGCAGGACAACTGGGAGACGTCCCGGGTGAAGGTCTGGGCGGCGAGCTTCAACCCCTCGGCGATGGTGAGGGGAAGGATGAAAGGTCTCCGCGACCTCCCGCACGGTAAGGCCGAGCTTGATCGCGTAGACCGCGGCCTGGATGACCTCGCCCGCCCCCTCGGCCAGCACCGAGACCCCAACGATCTGATCGCTTGCGGCATCGGCCACGATCTTGATCAGGCCGCGCGTGTCCCGATTGACGATGGCACGGGGAACGCGTTCCAGGGGGAGCACCGAAGCCTTCACGTGGTGG
>JBOGWD010000508.1:0-6673 GCA_050693275.1 Actinomycetota bacterium
CCGATTGTTCTTCGAGTACTGGTACAACGGCGAGTCCACCATCCCGACGTGGCGATCGATCCGAACCGAGGCGTACCAGTACATCGAGACGTACGCGGAGGTCACCGGCGCCGTCGATTCGAGGGAGTACTACGACCTGATCGAGGATCCCTACCAGCTCACGAACCTGCTCGGCGACGGCGACCCGCTGAACGACCCGCCGCCCGACGAGGTGGCCCGACTGTCCCTCCAGATCGACCGCGACCGCCGGTGCGTGGGCACGACCGGGCCGGAGGCCTGCCCGTGACCCGGACGGTCGTCCTTCGTGTGGCCGCGGTCACTGCTGTGGTGGCCGCATCCTTGACGGGATCCCCCGGACCCGCGCCGCCGGCCTCCGCCTCGCACGCCGGGAAGCCTAACGTGCTGTTCATCATCACGGACGATCAGCGGATCGAGTCGATGGGCCCGATGCGCCGGACCCGGTCCTGGTTCAAGCGCGGAGGCACGGAGTATGTGAACGCGTTCGTTACCACGCCTCTGTGCTGTCCGTCGAGGGCCTCGATCTTCACGGGCCGCTACGCCCACAACCACCGGGTTCGCACCAACGCCGACGCCTCGGAGCTGGACCAGCGGTCCACGCTCCAGCGGTACCTGAAGGACGACGGCTACCGGACCGCGATTGTCGGGAAGTATCTGAACAGCTGGACGGGGGCACCGCCTCACTTCGAGCAGTGGCACACGTTCGAGAACGTGTCGAAGTACAAGGGCGCCCGGTTCAACTCGAACGGCGTCGTGCACAAGGTCAAGAAGTACTCGACCGACTACATCGCCAACCGGGCCCGGGGCCTGGTCCGCCAGTTCGAGCTGACCGACACCAAGCCGTGGTTCCTGGTCGTGAGCACCTGGGCGCCGCACACCCCCGCCCAGGCTGCCAAGCGGCACCGGAACAGCAAGGTCGGCCAGTGGACGGGGAACCCGGCGGTTTTCGAGGCCGACCGGACCGACAAGCCGGCCTACGTGCAGGCCAAGAGCGCCGGGTTCAAGGGCGGCCGGAGGCTGCGGGAGCGGCAGCTCCGGACCCTGAAGGCGGTGGACGACGTGGTCGAGCGGCTGTTCACCACCTTGTCCGAGCTGGGAGAAGCCAACCAGACCCTGGCCTTCTTCCTGTCTGACAACGGGATCATGTGGGCCGAGCACGGCATGAAGTCGAAGACGACGCCGTACACGCCGGCGATCAAGGTCCCGTTCTTCGTGCGCTGGCCGGGCCACGTGCCCCAGAAGGTGGCCGACCCACGGATCGCCGCGAACATCGACATCGTGCCCACGGTGCTGGAGGCGGCGGGGATCGAGCCGGACCCGGAGTTTCCTCTCGACGGCCGCTCCGTGCTCGGGGCCGAGGCTCGCGATCGCCTCCTCCTGGAGCTCACGGGGGGGAACAACCAGATCGACGCCCCCACGTGGGCCTCGACGCTGACCCCCGCGTACCAGTACGTCGAGTACTACGACGACGTCTCCGGCGCCGTCACGTTCCGCGAGTACTACGACCTCATCAACGACCCCTTCCAGCTGGAGAACGTGCTGGCCGACCCGGACCCGGCCAACGATCCGCCGCTCGACGAGCAGTCGAACCTCGGCCTCCAGCTCGCTCGGGACCGGCGGTGCACCGGGACCGACGGGCTCGAACCCTGTCCCTAGCAGCCGGTCGACGCGGGGCCCCCGCCTGCGGGTACCCTGGTCGCGGACATGGCGGGTGACACCGATCGACGAGTGAGCGACGCGGGGATCGAGATCCGCCCCCTGTACGGTCCGGACGACCTCGACGGCTTCGATCCCGACCGAGACCTGGGCCCGCCGGGGAGCCCCCCATTCACCCGGGGCGTGCACCCATCGATGTACCGGGGCCGCCTGTGGACCATGCGTCAGTACGCCGGCATGGGATCGGCCGAGGAGACCAACCGGCGGTTCCGGTACCTGCTCGACCACGGCCAGACCGGTCTCTCGGTGGCCTTCGACCTCCCCACCCAGATGGGCTACGACTCGGACCACCCCAGGGCGGAGGGGGAGGTCGGCCGGACCGGGGTGGCCATCGACTCGGTCGAGGACATGGTCCGGCTCTTCGACGGCATCCCCCTCGACCGAGTGACCACGTCGATGACGATCAACGCAACCGCGGCGATCCTTCTCCTGCTCTACGAGCTCGTGGCCGAGGAGCAGGGCGTTCGGGCGGACCGGCTCGGCGGAACCGTGCAGAACGACATCCTCAAGGAGTATGCGGCGCGGGGAACGTACATCTACCCCCCGGTGCCCTCGATGCGGCTGGTCACCGACCTGTTCGCGTACTCCAGGGAGCGGATCCCCAGGTGGAACACGATCTCCATCTCCGGCTATCACATGCGGGAGGCGGGGGCCACCGCGGTGCAGGAGGTCGCGTTCACCCTGGCCAACGCGGTGGCCTACGTGCGGGCCGCGGTGGAGGCGGGCCTGGCCGTCGACGAGTTTGCCCCGCGGTTGTCGTTCTTCTTCGCCTGTCACATGAACTTCTTCGAGGAGGTGGCCAAGTTCCGCGCGGCCCGGCGGCTGTGGGCCCTGATCATGACCGACCGCTTCGACGCGAAGGATCCCCGCTCGGCCATGCTCCGATTCCACACCCAGACCGGTGGGGCCACGCTCACGGCGCAGCAGCCGGAGAACAACATCGTCCGGACGGCCCTGGAGGCCCTGGCCGCGGTGCTCGGCGGGACGCAGTCCCTGCACACGAACTCGTTCGACGAGGCCCTGGCCCTGCCCAGCGAACGGGCGGCGAAGATCGCCCTCCGGACGCAACAGGTGATCGCGCTGGAGTCTGGCGTGGCCGACACGGTCGACCCGGTGGGGGGCTCGTTCTTCGTCGAGTCGCTGACGAACGAGATCCAGGAACGCGCGGAGGAGTATCTCGAGCGGATCAAGGACATGGGCGGGTCCGTGGCCGCGATCGAGGCCGGGTGGATCCAGGACGAGATCCACGAGGCGGCATTCCGGATCCAGCGGGACGTCGAGTCGGGGGACCGGGCGGTGGTGGGGGTCAATCGCCACGTGGAGGACGATGAGGAGCCCGTCGAGCTGCACCGCGTCGACGAGGATGCCGTTCGGCGACAGATGGAACGGCTCCGGGAGCTGCGGGCCGGGCGCGACGGTGGCGCCGTCGACCGGGCCCTGAAGGAGGTCGAGGAGGCCGCCCGGGGAACCGGGAACCTCCTGTACCCCATGCGCCAGGCCCTGAAGGCCCGGGCCACCCTCGGTGAGGTCTCGGACGCGCTCCGCCGGGCGTTCGGGGAGCATCATCCCGACCGATGAGGGCGGGCGGGTTCGTCGCCGCCGGCG
Source organism: Actinomycetota bacterium (assembly GCA_050693275.1). Classification (GTDB taxonomy): domain Bacteria; phylum Actinomycetota; class UBA4738; order UBA4738; family CALAEC01; genus CALAEC01. The sequence goes on from JBOGWD010000508.1 coordinate 3,340, forward strand.
CGGCCCTCGCCCTGACGATCCCGGCGGCGCCCGCCCCGGCGGCGTCCCCGATCTCCCGGGCCGCGTGCTCGATGCCACGCCCGTTCCTGGAGCGGACGGACCGAGGCATCCACGGGAAGCGCAGCGGAGACATCCAGATCGTGACCCGGCAGCCGGATTTCGTCGGGCCCGGCTACCCACACAGCGGTCCGTGGCCCTACCTCCAGCGCGTGCCGATCTTCCTGTACGGCCCCGGCTACGTGCCGGCCGCGGGAGCGGTGGGTCGGCCGGTGACCTCGGCCTCCCTGGCCCCGACCGTCGGTGAGCTGATCGGCTTCGACCTCCCCGACGCGGTCGAGGGCCCGCTCGTGGAGGCCCTGGTCCCGGAGGAGGAACGGCCGGAGCCCCCCCGGCTGGTGGTCACGGTCGTGTGGGACGGCGGGGGCCGGATCGTCCTCCGGACGTGGCCGAAGGCGTGGCCGAAGCTGAAGGGCCTGATCGGCCAGGGCGCCTGGTTCGGACGGGCCACGGTGGGCTCGTCCCCCTCGGTGACGCCGGCGGTGCACGCCACCATCGGCACGGGGGTGTTTCCGCGCGAGCACGGGCTCACCGACCAGGCGATCCGCATCAAGGGCCGCGTCACCACACCGTGGGCGGCCGGCCCCAGCCGCCTGGAGCGTCCCACGCTGGCCGACCTGTTCGACCTCGCCACCGGCAATCAGGCCCTGGTGGGCGTGGTTGCCACCGAGCCCGGCCATCTGGGCATGATCGGCCACGGGTCGTCGTGGGCGGGCGGGGACAGCGACAACGCCGTGCTGAAGTCCTCCACGCCGGGAGCTCGATGGGGCCTCCCCGGTCCGATCGCTTCGTCGTTCTCATTCCCCTCGTACGTGAACGACGTGGCCGGTCTGGCCGAGGCGGCCGACGACCTGGACCGGCGCGACGGACGCCGGGACGGCCGGTGGCGAGACAACCCGATCGCCGGGCTGAAGGGAGGCTTCGACACGCCCGCGCGGATCCCGTACCAGACGGCCGTGATACGCGAGCTGATCAGGCGGGAGGGGTTCGGCGCGGACGAGGTCCCCGACCTGCTCTACGTCAACCACAAGGCGATCGATCTGGTGGGGCACCGGTGGTCGCTGAACAGCCCCGAGATGCGTGACACGGTCGGGGCCCAGGACGCCGACCTGCCCGGGCTGGTCCAGATGCTCGACGAGGAGGTCGGGCCGGGCCGGTGGGTGCTGGCGCTCACGGCCGACCACGGGATCAACCCGCACCCGTCCGTCTCCGGGGCGGTGACGTTCGACCGGGCCAAGGTCGCCCGAGCCGTCGCGGAGCGGTTCGACGACGGCGACGGGGTTCCGCTGATCCAAGCGGTCCGACCCACGCAGATCTTCCTGCGCCGGGGCGAGCTCCGCGGGTCGCTCGGAGCCGTGACCCGGTTCCTCCTCCGGCTCCGACGGTCCGACGTGGCCGCCGGAGCGGTTCCGCCGGGGAAGGCGGGAGGCCGGGCCCTCCAGGCGGTGTTCCCCACCGCCCGCCTGGGCCGGCTTCCCTGCGCCCCGCCGTGACGCCGGCCGGGTCCCACCCCGGACCGGTATCCTCCCGGCCGTGACCATCGCCATCGTGGGTGGGACCGGGGACGAGGGATTCGGCCTGGCCGTTCGGCTGGCCGCGGCCGGTGTCCCCGTGACGATCGGTTCACGTGCCCGCGAGCGGGCCGAGGAGGCCGCGGGGCGGGTTCGACAGGCGGCCGGCCCGGATGCCCCCGCGGGTGGTGAGGAGAACGCCGTGGCCGTGGCCGGTGCGCAGCTCACGTTCGTCACGGTGCCCTACGGAGGGCAGGCCGACATCTACCGCTCCCTGAAGGACCGTTGGCCCGCCGGCGCCATCGTGTGCGACACGACCACGCCCCTGGCCACGGCGGTGGGGGGGCGCCTCACCCAGGTGCTCAGGCCATGGCACGGGTCGGCGGCCGAGCAGGCCCGGTCGCTGCTGCCGGACGGCGTGTGGCTGGTGGCGGGGTTCCACACCGTGAGCGCCGAGCCGCTCGCCGACCTCGAGGAGCCGCTGGATGCCGACGTCCTGCTGTGTGGGGACGACGGCCAGGCCAAGGCGGCCGTGGGGGAGATGGTCGAGAAGATCCCCGGCGCCCGGTGGGTCGACTGTGGGGCGCTGTCCATGGCCCGGATCCTCGAGCCGATCACGGCGGTGCTGATCTCCGTCAACCGGAAGTACGGGCTCGGCGGCTCGGGCGTCCGGCTCACGGGTCACGACGCCTGGGGGAAGCCCCGCCGGTGACGATCGGCGATCCCGCGGAGGGACGGTACGTGGAGATCGACGACACCCGGCTGTGGGTGTTGGAGATCGGTGAGGGCTACCCGATCCTGCTGCTGCACGGGGGGCCGGGCCTCGATCACACCCAGTTCCGCCCGTGGATGGACCCGCTGGCCGACCGGTTCCGTCTCGTCTATGTCGATCAGCGCAGCCAGGGCCGGTCGGACCTGGCCGACGAGCGGACCTGGAACCTCCATCGGCTGGCAGAGGACGTCACCGCGCTGGGCGAGGCCATGGGCCTCGACGGGTACGCGGTCCTGGGCCAGTCGTTCGGCTCGTTCGTGGCCCTCCAGAACGCCGTCGACCACGGCTCGGCCAGCCACTACGTGCTGATGAGCTGTCTGCCGGGGACCCGGTGGCTGGACCGCATCGAGCAGAACCTGGCGATGCTGGAGCCCCCCGAGCTGCGGGAACGCATCGCCGCCGCCTGGGACATGGAGCCCCGCGTGCAGACCGTCGAGGAGTGCCGGCAGCTCTTGGCCGACCAGCTGCCGTTCCACTTCGCCGAGCCCGACGGAGAGGCGTATCGGTCGTTCCTCGAGGCAGCCATGAATCACATGCGCTTCTCTCCCGACGTCCTGCGTTGGTTCGCCTCGAGCGACTACGGAGCGATCGAGGTGGAGGACCGGCTCGGCGAGATCGAGCGCCCGGTGCTGGTCGTCGCGGCGGAGTTCGACCGGGTCACGGTCCCCGAGGCCGGCTGGGCCATCGCCGAGGCCGTCCCGCAGGGTGAGTGCGTGCTGATCAAGAACGCGGGTCACATGTCGTTCGTGGAGAAGCCACGGGCCGTGATCACGGCCGTCCAGTCGTTCTTCGATCTCTTCCCGCCGTGACCGGCGAACGGGCCGTCCTGTTCTATGACGCGGGCTGTCCCGCGTGCCGCCTGTTCGCCCGGATCGTCCTGGCGGCCGACCGGGAACGACGGATCCGCACGGCGCCGCTCGACTCTCCCGAGGCCGACCGGCTCCTGGGCGGGCTGAGCAGGGAGGAGCGATTCGGCTCCTATCACCTGGTGATG
>JBOGWD010000509.1:0-1207 GCA_050693275.1 Actinomycetota bacterium
GCCACCAACAGGAAGGCCGCGAAGATGACCCGGAGGGCGCGCTCCGGGATCCGGCGGAGGGCATGCGTGCCCACGACGGCCCCGACGGCCCCACCCGCGGTGAGCAGCCCCGCCGCCGCCCAGTCGATGGCACCCGCCTGGGCGTAACCGGCCGCCCCGGCCGCGGCGATGGGAACGATGGCGGCCACCGACGTGGCGTGGGCGGGGCGCTGGGGCATCCGCAGCAGCAGGACCAGCCCGGGGACGATCAGGATCCCGCCGCCCACCCCGAACAGGCCAGAGAGGGCCCCGGCAGCCACGCCCACGACGGCTGCCGCGACGAGCGTCCCCCGTGACGTTCGGGCCTCCACGACCCGAGGATACGCGGCGATATCATCGGCCCGTGGCCGACTCCCCCCTCCTGGCTCCGCTCAACCCCGTCCAGCGCGAGGCGGTCCTCCGGGCGGACGGCCCGGTGCTCATCGTGGCGGGGGCCGGCTCGGGGAAGACGCGCATCCTCACCCATCGGATCGCCCACCTGATCGTCGAGGGCGGGGTCCGCCCTCAGTCGATCCTGGCGATCACCTTCACGAACAAGGCGGCCCAGGAGATGGCGGACCGTGTCGAGGCTCTGGTCGGCTCGAGGATCGCCCGGGGCATGTGGATCCTGACGTTCCACGCTGCGTGCGCTCGCATCCTCAGACGAGAGCACGGGCTCCTCGGCCTCCCGTCGCACTTCTCCATCTACGACGAGGGCGACACCGAGCGGGTCGTCAAGATGTCCCTGGAGGCCTTGGGCCTCGACGCCAAGCGATTCCATCCGAGGGCCGTGGCCGCCGCCATCGGGAAGGCCAAAGACAACCTGCTGACGGCGGCGGAGTTCGGGCAGGCCGCCGGCAACTGGTACGAGCGGACGCTCGCGGACGTCTACGCAGAATACGAGCGTCGTCTGGCGGCCGCGGGCGCGGTCGACTTCGACGATCTGATCCTGCGGACCGTGCGGCTGTTCCGATCGCACCCGGAGGTGCTCCAGCACTACCAGGAGCGGTTCCGGTACGTCCTGATCGATGAGTACCAGGACACCAACCGGGCCCAGTACCACCTGGTGAACCTCCTGGCGGCGAAGCATCGGAACATCTGCGTCGTCGGAGACGCGGACCAGGGGATCTACTCCTGGCGGGGGGCCACGATCCAGAACCTCCTGGACTTCGAGCACGACTACCCGGAC
>JBOGWD010000510.1:0-3937 GCA_050693275.1 Actinomycetota bacterium
GACCCTCGGGCCATCCCGAGCGGTCGGGATGGGCCGTGTCAGAAGCTGAACGCCGGGTCGGTGATGGTGAACGGGAGGGCCGAGCCGAGGCCGGCGAAGATGCCGAACAGCACCAGCGACATCGCCACGGCGATCAGGTTACGGAAGAAAAAGCCCGTCTGCATCATCTTCTGGGACTCATCGACCTCCCAGAAGCGGTGGAACCAGGCGGCCGCCGGGATCACGAACGCCGCGATCATCAGGGAACCCACATCGCCCCAGATCCCGAACCCGACCGAGACAGAGCCGACAAGCAGCCACACCCCCGTCGGCCACCCGCCGATGGCAGGGATGGGGAACCGCATCGAACGCGCATACCCCTCCATCCCCTTGCTCTGCCGGATGTGGGCGCCCACCCCGGCCACGAGGCCGAAGAACGCCGCGAACAGGATGCGGCCGGCCAGGACGAAGGCTCCCGCAGTGTCGCTCATTGCTACCTCCAGCTCTCGGGCTAGGAATTGGAACCGCAGCGCTCGAACCGATATTCCGTTGGACTCGTCACGCAGCGCAGCAGGACAACTGGGCGACGTCGCGGGTGAAGGTCTGGGCGGCGAGCTTCAACCCTTCGGCGATGGTGAGATAGGGGTGGAAGGTCTCTGCGACCTCCCGCACGGTGAGGCCGAGCTTGATCGCGTACACCGCGGCCTGGATGACCTCGCCCGCCCCCTCGGCCAGCACCGAGACCCCAACGATCTGATCGCTTGCGGCATCGGCGACGATCTTGATCAGGCCGCGCGTGTCCCGATTGACGATGGCACGGGGAACGTGCTCCAGGGAGAGCACCGAAGCCCTGACGTGGCGGATCTCCTCGCGGGCCTGGGCCTCGGTGAGACCCGCCGAGGCGATCTGGGGGCTGGTGAACGTCACCCGGGGCAACGCCCGCAGGTCCACCGCCCGACCGGTCCCGCCCAGGGCGTTCTCCGCGGCCAGCGCTCCCTGGTAGGCGGCCACGTACACGAACTGTGGCGCCGAGGTGCAGTCCCCGGCGGCGAAGACGCGCGGGTTCGTGGTCCTCAGGTGCTCGTCGACGACGACGGCCCCCCGTCCGTCAAGGTTCACCTGAGGGGTACAGATACCTCCGTCATGCCGCTTCTCGGTGGTACTCGTGAATCACACCGCCCAGCCGGTCACGTCTGCGGACCGCGCCGGTCGCGAGCGAGCTCGACGATGCCGCAGGTGTGGGGCGTGCGAGCCGCAGTCCCCGGTGAGGCCGCTCGGCGTTGTAATGGTCAGCGAACTCCCGAGGACTCGGTCAAGGTGTCCTCGGCCGATGATCAACAGGTGGTCGAGGCATTCTCGGCGTGCCGTCCCCACCCACCGCTCGGCGAACGCATTCGCCTTCGGGGCTCGGATGGGCGTCTTGACGACTCGGACGCCCTCGGTCCGGAAGACCTCGTCGAACGGACCGGAGAACTTCGAGTCGCGGTCTCGGATCACGAACCGGATCTCTCGGAGCCGCTCCCCTACCGCGAGGTTCCGGGCTTGCTGGGTCACCCACGCTGAACCGGGGTTCGTGGTGACCCCGAGAACGTGCACCCGGCGGGACCCGAGCTCGATCGCGAACAGCACGTACAGGGTCCGGAGCCAGGCCGTCTCCACCGTGAAGAAGTCGAGGGCCAGGATGCCCCGTGCTTGGGCCCGAAGGAACTCGCTCCACGAGGGACCGCTCCGGCGGGGAGCCGGGCCGAGGCCTACACGGCGAAGGACCGTGCGGATCGAAGTGGCGGAGACACGGACGCTGAGCTTCAGCAGCTCGCCCCGGATCCTCATGTAGCCCCACCTTGGGTTCTCCCTCGCAAGCCGAATGATGAGCTCGACCGTCTCGGTATCGAGCGGCGGCCTGCCCGGCCTGCCGGGTCGATACGTCCACTTGCGCCGGATGAGCTCCCGGTGCCACTGGAGCAGGGTCCGAGGGGTCACGACGAAGGCCCTCCACCGTTCCCTTGGCAGGATCCGGCTCGCCGCGGCCAGGAACAGCCTGTCCCGCCTGCGGAGCTTCGGACGCGCGACCTGCCGCCGCAGGATCTTCAGCTCGTGTCGGAGGACGAGCAACTCGATCTCGAGCGAGCGTTCGATGCCCCGGGCCGGGAGAAGACGAAGCAGCGCGCGCACAATTGCGTAGACGAGCGAGAAGAGCACGAGCGGGCCTCCTTGAGGATGGGGAAACGGACCAGGGTATGTGGCGCGCGACCCTACCAGATGTGCTGGTCAGTGGCCTGATCGGAGTTTCTGAACCCTACACGCGATTATGCCCGTCGCGGGCGGGGCGAGCGTCAACGCCCGCAGTTCGGGTGGGCGTCACTGACTCCCGTCAGACGCGCAGATCTCGCTGCACAGTTTGCCCGCCGTGACCTGTAGTACGCCCCTGACCGCTGATTCGTACCCGGTCGGGTGACGTTCTCCGATGTCTTCTGTGTCATCGTTGGAGGGATGACCACACGAGACGCAGGAGACAGCACATGAGCAACCAACGCACCCACTACGTGACCACGACCGACGGCGTCACCATCGGTGGGACCGTGCATGGCCAGGGGCCGCCGCTCGTGTTCTTGCAGGGTGCCATGGGCGATGGGGACCTCGACTGGCAGGCGCTGCTGCCGCACCTGACCGACCGGTTCACCTGCCATCTGCCGAGCATGCGGGGCCGTGGCCTCAGCGGCGATCACCCCGACCTCAGCCTCGGCCGGGTGGTCGACGACATGCTCGCCTACGTCGACAGCATCGGGGAACCGACCGGACTGGTGGGCTGGTCCGGTGGCGCCATGTGGGCCCTCGCCATGGCTGCGCAGTCTGACGCGGTGGACGCGGTGGCCCCCTGTGAGCCGGTGGCGAACAGCCTGATGGACGAGCAGGAGCGGGCGGCTCTCGGCGAGGCCGTCGCTCGCGCTGGCGAGCTGGCCGACGAAGGCAACCTGACGGCTGCCATGCGCGCGTTCGCTGGCTATCCCTTCACCGACGAAGATATCGCCGTGGCCGAGGGAGCCGGCTACTTCGAGGCGGCCGGCCGCTACGTCCCGAACCTGTTCAGCTTCTTCCAGCAATTCAGGGAGTACGAAGGTCCCCTGCCTGATGATCCGGCCGTGCTCGGCGCCATCTCAGCTCCGGTGCTGGTGCTGCACGGATCGGACACTAAGCCCTTCCTCGTCAAGAGCGCGCAACACGTGGTCGACCACGTCCCCAACGCACGGGTGCAAGAGATCCCCGGCGCCAGCCACGCCTCCCCCCTGACCCATCCCGAGGCGCTCGCAGGAGCACTCACCGAGTTCTTCTCCCCAGCCCAGCAGCCGGCCTGACCCTGCTCGTCTGCGCGAGCCCTTCAGGACCATGCGCCCCGACGGTCACGAAATCACCGTCGCGGCGCCCCCCAACGTCGTCAACCTCGAACGGGGCTACCCCCAGCTCACCGGCTTCGACCACTGTCCTGGAAACGGTCGCGCGCGCTCGACGGGTCATCGCAACGCCTTGTTGATGATCGGGATATGATTCCGGGATCCAAGAGAGCGGGAGATGACGCCCAGGCAGATGGCCCTCGACGAGGTCGAGGAGATGTAGGACGCTACCGGCGTGGTGAGACGGTGGCGATTCTCCGGCAGCTCATCGAGCGGCCCACTGTCGAATCCAGGGCGCTCATCGGGTCCGGTATTCCGTGTGCCCTTGGTTCGCGTTATGGGTAGTTGGGTGGACCAGCTTCCCATAATGCGAACCATTCGCCCCGTCTGGATCTAAGAGTCCCGATCGCTTCCATCCCCCTGGCACGACGCCAAGCCCCTTCTGCCCGTGACCTCCACCGCCAGCTCACGAAAGCGAGACACCGAGAAGACCCCTCTTATCACCGCGGCTCTTGAGGGTCTCAGCCGAGGCCGCCAGCGAAAAACATGGAGCAAGCTAGAGATGCTCG
>JBOGWD010000511.1:0-1393 GCA_050693275.1 Actinomycetota bacterium
CATACGCGGGCATCCCGTACCAGGTTTTCGGCGAGAGGGCTGGCGCGCTGGCTTTGATGATCGCATGGAGCCGCTTGGCCATGGCGCGATCCGGTTCCGGCATCTCGGCGATCTTCGCGAGCACGGCACTTTCCCCGTCCGCCTTGTCCGCGCGCCGGCCGCGGCGCGCTTCCTTCAGCTCTTGGGCGCGCTCCTTCATCGCAGATCGTTCCTCGTCCGTGAATACCTTGGACTTCTTGCCGCTCGCGGTGGTGCTCTTGGCGGACTTCTGCGTGCGCTTCTTTGCGGGTTTCCTCTCAGCCATTGCGAAGCACCTCCTCCGGACGGCTCAGCGCAGCTCCTGGATGCGGATCAGGTTGCCCGCGGGATCGCGGAAGGCGCAGTCGCGGACCCCGTACGGCTGCTCGGTCGGCTCCTGGACGACCTCGGCGCCGCTGGCCTGCAGCCGCTCGAAGGTGCCGTCGAGGTCGGCGGTGGCCAGGTTGATGGAGGCGTAGGTGCCCTTGGCCATCATCGAAGATGGTGCGGCGCTCGTCGTCGGTGACGCCGGGGGCGGCGGCCGGCGGGTACAGGACGATCGACGTGCCGGGCTGGTCGGCGGGGCCGACCGTGATCCAGCGCATCCCGCCGTATCCGACGTCGCCCCGGACCTCGAAGCCGACGGTGTCGCGATAGAAGGCCAGGGAGGCGTCCGGGTCGTCATGCGGGAGGAAGGTCCCGTGAATGGTGATGTCCATGGCGGTCATGCTAGCTGCGGCTCGGTGAACGGCGCTTCTCGATTTCTGATCGGTCTGGTCACCTGTTTCGCCACGCACGACGGCATCCCCGCCGTCGCGCGCGCCGCGTGGCGCCGGTAGGTGCTGGGCGGCATGCCGACCAGCTCGGTGAAGCGACTGCTGAAGGTGCCCAGCGACGAGCAGCCGACCTCGAAACAGACCTCGGTGACGCTGAGGTCGCCACGGCGCAGCAGCGCCATCCGCGCGCTGCGCCGCGGCGGGTCTGCTGGTCACCTGCGAGATTGTGCCACGTCGCGCCGGAGGTGCCAAGCGGCGCTGGCGTCCCACCCCACTCCGCGCCCGCTCTGGCCCGGTCTGCTCCGCTTACGTCCTCGACTTGTTCAGGCCCTGCGGTATCTGCCACTCGTCCCACGTCAACACGTCTCGTTAGCAGTCAACCAGGGTGTGGCTCCCAAGTGGTCGATGGTTGCGCCAATCTGGCCAGGTGACGCGTTCAGCTGAACTCAGCGAGGCTGCGTGGGCTTGGATTGAGCCGTTGATGCCTCAGGCGGTGGGTCGTAGTCGTCCGTGGCGTGATCATCGTCAGGTGGTCGAGGGCATCGTGTTCCGGTATCGGACCGGGGTGGCGTGGCGTGATCTTCCGGGGCGGTTCGGGC
>JBOGWD010000512.1:0-5086 GCA_050693275.1 Actinomycetota bacterium
GCATGGACGCCCTGGCCCACGCGGTGGAGTGCTACACGATGGAGTACCACCAACCCGTCACGGATGCCGTGGCCCTCCAGGCCATCGACTACGTGGCCCGGTATCTCCGGGTGGCCTACGAGGAGCCCGGGAACCTCGAGGCCCGGTACCACATGAGCCTGGGGGCCATGCTGGCCGGCATGTCCTACGGCACCGACTCCGCCGGGGCCGCCCACGCCATGAGCCAGTCGGCGGGCGGGGTGCACGATGTGCCGCACGGCACCCTGACCGGACGGCTGCTGGGCCCGGTGGTCGAGTTCAATTACGTGGCGACGCCGGAGCGCTTCGCCTCGATCGCCCGGGCCATGGGCGCGGACGAAGGGAAGGGCGGCGTGGCGGGGGCGGAGCGGGCCGTGGAGGAGGTCTACCGGCTGACCGACGACTTGAGCATCGCGTCGCTCCAGGATCTGGGATTCTCGGAGGGGGAGATACCCGACCTGGCCAGGATCGCCTTCGAGGACCCGCAGACTGTGGGGAACCCGCGGGCGCTGGACCTGGGATCCTACGAGGAGATCTACCGGCGGGCGTTCGAGGTGGGGAAGGGATGAGCGCGTGAGCGACGAGCACCGGATGTACGTCGACGGCAAGTGGGTGGAGTCGGAGAGCGGCGTGGTCTTCGAGGCCACCAGCCCGTCGACCGGGGAGGTCATCGGGACGGTCCCGGAGGGGACTCGTGAGGACGCCCGCCGGGCCATCGCCGCCGCCGAGGCGGCCTGGCCCGACTGGGCGGCCCGGTCGGCGTTCGAGCGGGCCGCGGCCATGGCCCGGGTGGCCCGGGTGGTACGGGAGCGGCATGACGACCTGGCCCGCACGCTGGCCCTCGACCAGGGCAAGCCGCTTCGGGCCGAGGCCCACGACGAGGTGGAGGAGCTGGCCGCGTACTTCGAGATGGCCGCCGCCGACGCCACTCGGCTCGAGGGGCTGATGCCCCCGTCGATCGACGGTGACAAGCGGGTCCTGGTCTATCGGGTGCCTCGCGGGGTCGTTGGGGTCATCACGCCGTGGAACTGGCCCTACACGATGCCCGCGGAGATCGTGGCCCCGGCGCTCGCGGTGGGGAACGCCGTGGTGTGGGTGCCGGCGCCCACGACGTCGGTGTGCGCGGTGAAGCTCGCCGAGTGCCTGGTCGAGGCCGAGCTACCGGCGGGGGTGTTCAACATGGTCACCGGCCCCGGGCGGGTGGTGGGGGACGAGGTGGCGTCCAACGTCGGGACGCACGCGGTGGGGTTCATCGGGTCGATCGCAACGGGGCACCGGGTGGCCGAGCGGGCCGCCGGGAAGGAGCTGCTCCTGGAGATGGGGGGGAACGGACCCCTGGTGGTGCTCGACGACGCCGACCTCGACGCGGCGGTGGCCGCGACGCTGGAGGCCTGCTTCCTCAACGCGGGCCAGAGCTGCACGGCCGGGGAGCGCCTGCTGGTGCACCGGGACGTGCACGATGACTTCCTGGGACGCCTGACCGATGCCGTCGGCGCGACCATCGTCATGGGCGATCCCTTCGACGACGGGACCACGCTCGGACCCCTGAACAACGAGGCGACCGTGGAGAAGACCGAGCGGCACGTTGCCGAGGCCGTGGACCGGGGGGCCTCCCTCGTGCTCGGCGGCCGCCGCAACCCGGAGGGTGGCCTGTTCTACGAGGCCACCGTGCTCGACGGGGTGACCGAGGAGATGGAGGTGGCCCGGGAGGAGACCTTCGGACCGGTGGCGCCGATCACCCCGATCGGCGGCGAGGACGAAGCCCTCCGGATCGCCAACGCGTCCCGGTACGGGCTGCTCACGTCGGTGTTCACCCGGGACCTGCACCGGGGGCTCCGGTTCGCCGAGTCCGCCCGGGCGGGGTGGGTGAACGTCAACGAGGGCACGAACTACTGGGAGTCGCACCTCCCCTTCGGGGGGCGGTCGGGCTCGAGGAGCGGCGTCGGTCGCGTGGGCGGTCGCTTCTCGTTGGAGCGCCTGACCGAGCTGAAGACGGTCGTCCTGAACCTGGGCTGACCGCGTCGTGCCGACAGACATGCCTCCCCTCGACTTCGATCTCTTCGACGTCCTCACGTTCGACTGCTACGGCACGCTGATCGATTGGGAGGCCGGCATCGTGGCCGCGCTCCGCGCAGCTCGACCCGGGGGATGGCCGGCCACCGACGACGAGCTGCTGGAGCGGTTCGCCGAGCACGAGGCCGAAGCCGAGCGGGGCGAGTACCGCCCCTACCGTGAGATCCTCGAGCGGGCCGTCCGCGGCATGGCCCGCGATCTGGCCGTCGACGTGACGGAGGGCGCGGTGCGGGGATTCGCAGGGAGCGTGGGGGACTGGCCCCCGTTCCCCGACTCAACCGAGGCACTGCGCCGGCTGGCCCAGCGGTTCCGGCTCGGCGTGATCACCAACTGCGATGACGACCTCTTCGCCGCGTCGAACCGGCGGCTCGGCGTGCGGTTCGACTGGGTGATCACCGCGGAGCGGGTCCGGAGCTACAAGCCGAACCCTCGGCACTTCGAGGTGGCCCTGGCAACGATCGGGATGCCGAGGGACCGGATCCTCCACGTGGCCCAGAGCCTGTACCACGACCACGTCCCGGCCAAGCGGCTGGGCCTGGCCACCGCGTGGATCGACCGGCGGGCGGGGAAGGCCGGCTCGGGGGCCACCCCGTCGGCCGAGGCAGAGCCGGACGCCGTCTATCCGACGCTTGCCGCATTCGCCGACGCCGCCCTTGGCGGTACGATGCCGCTGCCCGAGAAGGAGGGGTCGTGACCGAGCAGCTGCTGATCGGGGGCCGGCGGGTCGAGGGCAGCGGGGCGGCGCCGGTCATCGAGCCGGCCACCGGCGAGCCGATGGCGGAGGTGGCCGAGGCCGGGCCCGAGGAGGCCCGCAAGGCCATCCGGGTCGCGTTCGAGGCCTTCGAGCAAGGCCCGTGGCCCCGGACGAACGCCACCGAGCGCGGCCGGGTGCTGCTCCGGGCCTCGGCGCTGGTCCGGGAGCGGCTGGAAGACCTGGCCACCGTCGAGGCCAGGAACGGCGGCAAGCCCATCGGGGCGGCCCGCGGCGAGATCGGACTGGTGGCCACCGTGCTCGAGTACTGGGGAGGGGCCGCGAACAAGATCCTCGGCGAGTCGATCCCGGTCCAGGACCCGGGGATCGACGTGACGCTCCGCGAGCCCGTCGGCGTGTGCGCGCTGATCACGCCGTGGAACTTCCCGGCGGTGATCGCCACGTGGAAGATCGCCCCCGCGCTGGCGTGCGGGAACACGATCGTGGTCAAGCCGGCCTCGGCCACGCCGCTGTCCACGCTGGCCCTGGCGGAGCTCCTGGTCGAGGCGGGCCTGCCGCCGGAGGCGGTGTCGGTCCTGCCCGGGCCGGGCTCCTCGATCGGGACGGCGCTGGTCACCGACCCCCGGGTGTCGAAGGTGAGCTTCACGGGCTCCACTGAGGTCGGCTCGGGGATCATGGCCCACTGCGCGAACGACATCACCAGGGTCTCGCTGGAGCTCGGGGGGAAGTCGGCCAGCGTGATCTTCGACGACGCCGACCTCGACCGGTGCCTGGAGCGCTCGGTGTTCGCGGTGTTCGACAACGCCGGACAGGACTGTTGCGCGCGCTCGCGGATCCTGGTGCAGCGGCCGATCTACGACGAGTTCACCGAGCGGATGGCCAAGCGCACCGCCGAGCTGCGGGTGGGCCAGCCGCTCGACGAGGCCACGGAGATCGGACCGCTGATCTCGGTGGGCCAGCGGCAGACCTCGCTCGACTACCTCGAGCTGGGGATCGAGGAGGGCGCCCGGCTGGTCACCGGCGGAGAGATCCCCGAGGACGCGAACGGCGGGTACTTCCTCCGGCCGGCGGTGCTGGCCGACGTGGACAACTCGTGGCGGGTGGCCCAGGACGAGATCTTCGGCCCGGTGGCGTGCCTGATCCCGTTCGACACCGAGGACGAGGCGATCCGCATCGCCAACGACTCGCCGTACGGGCTGTCGGGCTCGGTGTGGACGAGCGACCTGGGCCGGGCCATCCGGGTGGCGAAGGGGATCCGCACCGGGGTGATCTCGGTGAACTCCTCGCACAGCGTGCACCCGGAGGCGCCGTTCGGCGGCTACAAGCGGAGCGGCATGGGCCGCGAGATGGGCATGCACGCGATGAACCTGTACACCGAGGTCAAGAACATCTACTTCTCGTCTGAATGACCGGCCCGCGGGAGCGGGTCGACGTCGCGGTCGTCGGGGGTGGGGCGATCGGCCTGGCCGTGGCTCGGGAGCTTGCGGTGGCGGGGGTCGAGCGGACCGTTCTGCTGGAGAAGGAGCCGGCGGTCGGGCAAGGATCGACCGCCCGGGCCAACGGGGGGGTGCGGGCCCAGTTCACCACCCCGATCAACGTCGCCTTCTCCACCCACTCGATCGAGGCGTTCGAGCGGCTGCAGGCTGAGCACGGCGACCTGCTGTCGTTCCACCAGGTCGGCTACCTGTTCGTCACGGCCACCGAGGAGGGCGAGGGGGGTCTTCGGAACGCCATGGACCTCCAGGGTTCCCTTGGCGTCCACACCGAGTGGCTCACGCCCGAGGAGATCGGCCGGAAGGTCCCGCTCCTCCGACGCGACGGCCTTCGGGGCGGCACGTTCCACGCCCGTGACGGCTTCCTCGACCCCCACGGCGCAATGCAGGCGTTCCGGGCCGGGTGCCCGCCGCACCGGGTCACGATCCGCACAGGCGTCGAGGTGACCGGCCTTCGCGCGCGCACCGACTCGATCGAGGTCACGACCACCGCCGGCGAGTTCGAGGCGGGCTGGGTCGTCGACGCGGCCGGGCCCCACGCCGCGCAGGTTGCCGCCCTGCTCGCCGTCGATCTCCCGATCGAGCCGGTCCGGCGCAACCTCGCCTTCGTCCGGATCCACGACGAGCCGCCGGGCCTGATCCCGATGTGCGTCGACGTGGACACCGGCGTGCTGGTTCGCCGCGAGGTCGGCGGGGGCTACGTCATCGCGTACTCGAACCCCGCCGACCCGCCCGGCTGGGATACGTCGCTCGATCCCCGCTTCCTGGAGGACCTCGGCCGGCTGATCGG
>JBOGWD010000513.1:0-1537 GCA_050693275.1 Actinomycetota bacterium
CGAGACGACATAGGACTTGCCGTCGAACTTGCCACCGGCGTGGAGGGTGGTGAGGACCACCTCGACCGCGGGCCGCCGGTCCTTCGACCTGGGGATCGGCCTCACGGGGATGCCCCGGCCGTCGTCGGCGACCGTGACCCCGCCGTCGGCCCGGAGGCGGACCAGGATCTTGGAGCAGGCCCCCGCCAGGGCCTCGTCGACGGCGTTGTCCACGACCTCGTAGACGAGGTGATGGAGTCCCCGGCTCCCCGTCGTGCCGATGTACATGCTCGGGCGCCGGCGCACCGCCTCGAGGCCTTCGAGGACGGTGATGTCCGCGGCCTCGTACCGGGCGCCGGCCTTGCCCCGGGAGGCTGGGGTGGAGGAGGAGGCCCGAGACGAGGATGCCTTGCGCTTGGCGGCGGGCGCCCGTCCGGCCGCCCGCGACCTCTGCGTGGGGGGACTGGTCCTGTTCTTCGCCAACGAACCTCCGGTGGAACCCGCTCACGGCGGACCCAACGCTCCTGCGAGGGGGCCGCGACCGGGTCGTTCGCCTATGATTCTATCACCGGGACAGCGCGCTCACCGAAGCTTGGCATCTCCCGGTGACATCCCAGAATCGTTGCGGTGCACCGGTTCCGAAGGGTTCCGAGCGGCTTCCGGCCGCACCATCACGCGCACCGATCGAACCCCCTCGCGGCCCAGCTCCTCATTGGCCCGGAGGCGGAGATCCGCGGCCAGGAACCGGACCTGGGCGGCCCATGCGGGGGTCGACGCGGCCACCACCAGCACCCCCCCGCGGAGCGACCAGGGGGCAGTCTCCAGGGCCAGGGCGGACCCCACCACTCGCTCCCACGACCGGACCAGGTGGCCCAGGACCACCCCGCCCTGCATGGTGGGCTCGTCCATCACGTCCCGGATGACCGAGTCGACCCGCTCCTCGTGCGGGAGCCGCCGGGGCCGGTCGGGGGCCCGGTCAGCGCGGCCGGGCACGGCCCCCCTCCACCTCCCACACGGAGGCGCCGGCCGGGACCTGGGTCTCGTCCGGCACGGCGATCAGGACCTGCCCCCGGTCGGCAAGCCCCTCCCCCAGGCGGCGCCGGCGAACCGGGTCGAGGCCCGAGAACGGGTCGTCCAGGAGGAGGATCGGGGGCTCTCCCGCTTCCGCTCCCACCGCTCCCCAGACCCCCAGACGGAGGCACAGGGCCCCGGCCCAGGACTCGCCGTGGGACGCGAACCTGCGCGCCGCGAGCTCCCCGACCGCAAGATCGAGCTCGTCCCGATGCGGCCCTACCAGCGTGGTCCGCCGCACCAGCTCGTCGTCCCGGCGTTCCTCCAGTCGCCGAAGCATGGCCGCCTCGAGGTCCTCCTCCGCTCCCGCCTCCACCGAGGCGGCATAGGCCACCCGAAGTCGCTCCCCCGCCACTGTCTCGAATTCCTCACCGCTCCGAGGCCCGAGCCGGGACACGGCGTCTCCGCGGACCCTGGTCAGCGCCGCCCCGTGCCGGGCCAGCTCCGCGTCCCAAGCCTCGAGGTCCGGTGGAGGTCCAGTCCCGTC
>JBOGWD010000514.1:0-2655 GCA_050693275.1 Actinomycetota bacterium
ACGCCCACCTCGGCCTTCAAGGAGAGGATCCACGGCTGCCCTCAGATCGGTGGGTGAGTGTGGCGTCGATCCCAGTACGCTGGGGATCCCTTACGCTCGGCCTCGCTCACAGCCTTTGGTCCGGTCCTTCCCGGGACCGCCCTTGCACACGTCCTTGCGGCCGGCTCCACCGTTTAGGGTGTCCCGCCCCTTCTGTCCAAGGAGGCGGTCGTTGCCTCCGCCCGCCTTGACGGTGTCGTTCCCCCCGCCGGCACAGATTCGGTCCTTGCCGCCCCTGGTCCGGATGGTGTCCTTGCCCGCCAAGGCCAGGACCACGTCTGCCCCGGGGGTCCCGATGATCTTGTCCTTGCCCTGGGTGCCGAGGTGGGTCACCGGTCGGCCCTGGCACTTCCCGGCAGATCCGGGTCCCGGCCCCGGCGGGGGGATGTCGGTCTCCACCTTGGCCACGAAGCCGTCCTCCATTCCGTTGTAGGTGAGATCGGGGCCCACCGCCTCCGGGAAGGTGGCCTCGGTGGAGGAGGTGGAGCCGGTGACGTACGCGTTCCCCGCCCCGTCCACGGCCACTCCGCGGCCATCGTCGCCGTCCGACCCCCCGATGTACCCGGCGTAGGAGAGGGACGCACCCGACGGATCCACCTTGGCCACGAAGGCGTCGTTGAAGCCGTTGTGGGTGAGGTCGGGGCCCACCGCCTCGGGGAAGGTGGCCTCGGTGGAGGCGGTGGAGCCGGTGACGTAGGCTCCTCCGGTCCCATGCACGGCGATCCCGACGGCCTCGTCCAGGCCCGAGCCGCCGATGTACCCGGCGTAGGCAAGCGACGCCCCGGAGGGCACCACCTTGGCCACGAAGGCGTCGGCCATCCCGTTGTGAGTGAGATCGGGGCCCACCGTCTCGGGGAAGGTGGCCTCGGTGGAGTCGGCGCGGCCGGCGACGTAGGCGTTCCCCGCCCCATCCACGGCCACGCCGAAGCCCTCGTCGGTGGCCGAGCCCCCGATGTACCCCGCGTAGGTAAGCGACGCCCCGGAGGGAGCGACCTTGGCCACGAAGGCGTCGCGGCCGCCGTTGTGAGTGAGATCGGGGCCCACCGTCTCGGGGAAGGTGGCCTCGGTGGATTCGGTCCGGCCACTGACGTAGGCTGCCCCGGCCCCGTCCACGGCCACGCCTAGCCCCCGGTCGGAGCCCGAGCCCCCGATGTACCCGGCGTAGGAGAGGGACGCCCCGGAGGGCGCCACCTTGGCCACGAAGGCGTCCTCCATTCCGTTGTAGGTGAGATCGGGGCCCCCCGTCTCGGGGAAGGAGACCTCGGTGGAGTCGGTCCGGCCGGCGACGTACGCGCTCCCCGACCCGTCCACGGCCACGCCGAGGCCCTCGTCGGTGGCGGATCCTCCGATGTACCCGGCGTAGGCAAGCGACGCCCCGGAGGGCGCCACCTTGGCCACGAAGGCGTCGGCCATCCCGTTGTGGCTGAGATCGGGGCCCACCGTCTCGGGGAAGGTGGCCTCGGTGGAGGCGGTGTACCCGGTGACGTAGGCCGCCCCGGAACCATCCACGGCCACCCCGAAGCCCTCGTCGTCGTTCGAGCCGCCGATGTACCCCGCGTACGTCAGCGACGCCCCGGAGGGAGCCACCTTGGCCACGAAGGTGTCCCGCCCGCCGTTGTAGCTGAGGTCGGGGCCGACCGTCTCGGGGAAGGTGGCCTCGGTGGAGGCGGTTCGACCGGTGACGTAGGCCGCCCCGGCCCCGTCCACGGCCACCGCGTGGCCGGTATCGAAAGACGAGCCCCCGATGTACCCCGCGTAGAGCAGCATGGCCGGGTCGATCACCAGCGGCCGGGAAGGAGTGTACGCCTGGAGCTCGAAGGCGACCTCGGTGCGCCGGAGGACGTAGGAGGTGGCCACCTCGACCCGGTAGCCCCCGATCCTCTGGTAGGACACCGGGGCCTGGTCGGTGAAGCTCCGGGCCGGGGTGGAGACGTGCAGGCCGCCCTGGTGGTCCAGGGAGAGGTCGGTGGCCCCCCGCCACCGGAAGCGGATGTCGGTCGGATCGGCGCCGGGACGGACCAGGAACGAGTACTTCAGGGTTCCGATCCCCGAGTAGGTCAGGTCGATCCCCGGCCACAGGTCCCGGTAGGCCACCCGGGAGTAGGTGGGAAGGGCGGTGTGCCAGTCCTCCCGGTCCCCCTTGAAGTAGGACACCACACCGGGGGCCTTCGCCACGCCGCGGGGGGCGGTGGGGCGGGCCCCCACGAAGTCCAGGGCCAGGTTCCACCGCTGGGCGGTCCCTCCGGCATCCTCAAGCCCCAAGCGGAGGCCCCCCTCGGTGAAGTACACGGAGGTCTCTCCGCCGTGGAGGTAGTAGCCCGCCCGGGGGTCGGTCTGGCCCCGGTTCTCGATGAAGGACAGCGGGAGACGCTCGAACTGCTCGCCGATCTGAGACTCAGTTGCTTCCAACCGAGCGGGTGCTTCAATGCGGTGCACGAGGAGGCCAGCTACCACGGAGCTGACGAGGAGCAGCGCGGAACTCAGGCCAACTCCGGCGATCCGCCCGTTCACGATGGCTCCCTCCGCCTGAGCGCTCGCCGGGAGCGTAGGCAGTCCTGTCGAACTCTGTCAAGCGCAGACGGATGAAACCACAGTTCAATCGGGGTTTGGTTGGAG
>JBOGWD010000515.1:0-1806 GCA_050693275.1 Actinomycetota bacterium
AGGAAGAAGCGAACCATCACCCATCTCCCCAAGGCGACCCGCAGGGACCTCGGACGCCAGGCCGCCAAGGCCCGCAAGCGGCAGCGGGGCCAGCTGTCGGGCCGGAACCTCGAGGACAGAACCCGGCAGGAGCTCTACCAGGTGGCCAAGCGCCAGGCGATCGAGGGGCGCTCGAAGATGGGCAAGTGGGACCTGATCCGGGCCATCCGCAAGGCGAGCTGATCTGATCGGTCGGCTCTTCGGGCAGGTCTTGGCGCCTGGAAGGGGTATGGGAGTCCTCATGCTCCTCTCACGGAGGTCTCACGCACGGTCGCTACCGTCCGATGTCACGACGAAGGGAGGCGATCGTGAAGCGCTCGACGAGGTGGATGGCCATGTGGGCCGTGGGCGGGGCGTTCCTGTGGCCCGCCGGGCCGGCCTCGGCCGAGGAGACCGTGTGTACCGGGACCATCGGCGGGGGGACGGTGGACAACCTCCGCGTCCCCGACGGCGCCACCTGCCGGCTGAACGGCACCTCCGTGAAGGGAACCGTCAAGGTCGGGGGCGACGCGATCCTCAAGGCCTTCGGCGTCCGCGTGATCGGCAACGTGCAGGCGGAGAACGCCCGGAAGGTCGTGGTCCGCGACCGATCCACGGTCGGCGGCAGCGTCCAGATCGTCCAGGGCGGCGCCGCGAGGATCCTCAGGACTCGCGTCAACGGCGACATCCTGTTCGACGACCAGGACGGGCGTCTCGCCGCCAATCGGAATCGCATCGGCGGCAATCTGCAGGCGTTCCAGAACACCGGCGGAGTGAAGATCAGGGCCAACCGGATCGACGGCAACCTCCAGTGCAAGGAGAACGCTCCGCCCCCGACCGGCAGCGGCAACATCGTCCAGGGCAACAAGGAGGACCAGTGCGCGACCCTGTGACCTCGGCGCACGATAGGCTGGCTCGGTGGACGTCGATACTCCGGCCACCCGCGCCCTCTACGGGTCGAGCCCTGAGTTCACGGTCGTCCGCACCGAGCCCCCGGGCAGCGCCGAGGAGAGCGCCGCGCTCCAGGGGATCGAGGTCGGCCGGCTGATCCGTACGCTCGTCGTTCGTCGGGCCGCCGGCGACTACGTCTTCGTCCTGGTTCCTGGAGGCCGGCAGATCGACTGGCCCAAGCTCCGTACACACCTTGGGGTGAAGCGCCTGTCGCTTCCCGATGAGGCCGAAGCCAGCGAGGTCACGGGGTATGAACGCGGGGCGATCACGCCGTTCGGCTCGGTCACGTCGTGGCCGGTCATCGCCGATGCGACCGTGGAGGGTCTCGGTCGGGTGGCGATCGGAGGGGGAGCGCGGGGCGTCAACCTCCACATGGCCGTGGCGGATCTGCTGGCTCAACTGGATGCCGAGATCGCCGACGTGACTCGTCGCGTCGGACCCTAGGCACCCGCCAGCCGGGCCGTGACCGACAGGTCCATGTTTCCCTTGATGGCCTGGGAGACCGGACAGTTGTCCTTGGCGTCCTCGGCGGCCTTTCGGAACCCCGGCCTCATCGGTGCCGGGGACGTTGCCGGTGACCTCGAGCGCCGACTTCGTGATGCCCGTTCCGGGGACGAAGGTGACCGTGGCCGACACGGCCAAGCGCTCCGGTGTCGTCCCCGCCTTCGCCAGGACGTTGGACAGCGCCATCGAGAAGCACGAGGCGTGGGCCGCCGCGATGAGCTCCTCCGGACTGGTCAGGCCCTCCTCCTCACCGGTGCGAACCGCCCACGACACGTCGAGCGGCCCGAAGGCCCCGCTGCCAACGCTCTCGATCGTCCCCCGCCCGGTGGGGAG
>JBOGWD010000516.1:0-2988 GCA_050693275.1 Actinomycetota bacterium
CGGGCGGTCGGGCGGTCCGTGACCTCGGCTTCGCGGAGTCGTCGTTCGGGTCCGTCGCGGCCGGAGTCCCGGCCCCCTCCCGGCTCGGCGGGCTGGACCCCTACCGGGCCGGCACGGTCGGCGACGACGCCCTCCTCTCGTACGCAGACGGGCTCACGTGGCTCCGGGTCCGGGCCTCGCGGACGTGGTCGGGTCCGGGATTGTTCGGTGACGTCGGGCTCCTGGCCGAGCGGGTCAAGCTCCCCGGCGGGGGGACCGCCTACTACGAGCCGGCCACGGGTTCTCTGGGGCGACGCCTGGCGGTCCACGCGCTCGGATGGGACGTGGCGCTGGAGTCGAACCTCTCCCGGAGCGACCTGCTCGGGATCGCGGCGTCCCTCCCGGTGCGAGGCCTGAGCGTCCCGGCACATCGCCTGGGCCGCGTCCCACCGGCCCGGGCCCTTGATGCCGCGCCGTTCGCACTCCTCCCGACCGACCTCCCCGACGGCTACGCCCTGGCCGCCGCCACCGCCGACCCCAGGGGGGTAGCCCTGCACTTCCGCAGGCCCGGCGCGGAGCTCGACGGCGGGGGCATCCGTCTCTACCAGGCGGATGGCGTGGACCTTCCGCCCCCGCTGGACCCCGACGTGCTCGCGGTCAGGCTCCGCGGGACCGACGGCCGGTATTCGCCAACCCGGGGCGAGCTGGAGTGGATCGAGGACGGGGTCTACCGTTCGCTCGGGGGCGGGGCGCTCGACCTCGCCGGGCTGCTGGCCGTGGCGGCATCGCTGGAGGCCGGGCCATGAAGCGCGGCGCCGCGATCACCGCGGCGTTCGCGGCCGGAGCCGTCGCGGGAGCCGCCCTGATCCTCTCCCTCCCGGTCCGCGGCGTCCTCGACATACCCGGAGGTCCCTCCCTCCGCCAGGACGTCGTGGTGGGCGAGGCGTCGGTGCCCACGCTGCTGGCGTGGACGCCGGGGCGGCTCCCCGACGGCTACGCGGCGGCCGTCCGTCGGGTCCGCTCGGTTCGTGCGGCGACGGTCGTCCGGAGCGGCGTGGCGTGGATGGATCGGTGGCGCGACGGATCCAGTCCGGCCACCCGCCCGCCCCCGGGCTTCCGGATCCCGGTGGAGGTGGCCTCGATCCATCCGGCGTCGTACGGCCGGTTCGTGCCTCCCGCCGAGCGAGCCGCCGTCGAAGGGCTCGACGGGGTCATCCTCGGCCGCACCTTCGCCGCCCACCATGGCCTCGGCCCGGGCGGGGAGGTGACCCTCGGTGGGACGTCCGTCCGGGTGGAGGCGGTGGTCGAGGACGAGCTCGTGGGGGCCCACGAGGTGGTAGTCCCGGCGGAGAGAGGTCTTCGACTCGGGATCGCCCGCCCTCGCTACCTGCTGGTGGCGCCGCGGGACGGGGCCTCGCCCGAGGACGTCGAGCGCGCCCTCCGCCGGCTGGTGCCGTCGGGGGTTCGGGTGCGGATCCGAGCCCCCGGGGAGACCCCTGTGTTCCGGCATGGCGACGCGGTGCTGCCCCAGGTTCGCGTCAAGGAGCTGTTCGGCGAGTTCGCCGCCGCGCCACGATCGGACGGGACCGTGGCCGTGAGCCCGGCCTGGGTCCGGTCGAACATCCGGACCGCTCCGGTCCCCATCCTGGGACCGATCCGGTGCCACCGCCTGATCCTGCCGCTGGTCCGGGCGGCGCTGGAGGAACTGGCCCGCCGCGGCGTGGGCCATCTCATCGATCGGGCCGATTACGGCGGCTGCTACTACCCGAGGTTCATCGCCAGCGATCCGGGGACCGGTCTCTCCCACCACTCGTGGGGCATCGCCCTCGACATCAACGTCTCGCAGGGCCTTCCGGGGCGCCAGCCCACGATCGATCCCCGCGTGGTCGACGCGTTCGAGGCCCAGGGCTTCAAGTGGGGCGGCGAGTTCCTGATCCCCGACGGCACCCACTTCGAGTTCGTCCGCTTCCCTTCGCCATGAGCCCCCGGCGTCACGCCATCCGCTGGGTGCTGTTCGGTATCGTCAGCGTCGCCGCCCTGGCCGCGGCCATCGTGGTGCCCCTCCGTCTGCTCTCGCCGCTCCGATCTGCCAGCGAGGCGGTCCCCGGCCCGACCTCCACTGCCGTTCCGCTCCAGCCGCAAGTATTCGTCCCTCCGACCTCCAACGAGGGGGATCGGGTAGTGATGCCCGTGACGTTCCCTGACGGAACAACCGCGGAGCTCGTCTATCCCCCCGACCTCAACCTCGCCTCGATGGGAGTCCGTCCCTATCTCACCGGATGCGGCCGCGACTTCAACTTCTTCTTTCGTCATGACCCCCGTGGAACGTGGTACGAGGGCGAGCGCCCTCTGGGGACCTATGCCGGAGCCGAGGCCAGCGAGGTCACCCTGTGGAAGGGCAGGCATGGCGTGGACCTGTACCTCCACTTCCGTTTCGAGGACTGGACAGTCCTCATGTACGACTACGCGGACGGACTGAGCGAACGACAGCGGGCGGCCTGTGCCCGGTCCCTACACGGGCGGCGGACGGCCGACGGGTACCTCGTGCTGTCGATGCCCAACCCCCCACAGAGCATCGCCCCGTTGGCCGAGGCAGGACGGTACTTGTCCAGACCCGAGCTCATGCTCGGCGACCTGGACCCCGGACTTCTGCTGTTCCCTGGGCCGTGCCAGCCCGACCCCGGGAAGGATGGATCCGTGCAAGCCGATGAGGGCCGCCCAGAGACGTTCGCCTCATGGTGCGTCCCGGATGCGTCCATGACTGTCCACGTGTACGACGACGAGGATCCCGACTTCATCCGCGCCGTTCGCCGGGGGCTGGAGTTCCGGAACGTCATTCTGGTGAGCTGAGACGCTCCGGGGGGAGGAGTCGAACCTACCACCAAGAGAGCGACGTTGGTGCTGGATGACCGAAGGCTTCTTGGTTCAGGCAGGCGCGACCGAGCCAGGAATCCCGGCTCCGGGGCTGGGATTTGAACCCAGACTCCAGGGTCCAAGGCCCTGTGTGCT
>JBOGWD010000517.1:0-1086 GCA_050693275.1 Actinomycetota bacterium
GGTCCTGGTCCTGGAGCGGCGACACGTGCTCGGCGGCGCCGCGGTCACCGAGGAGCTCTTCCCGGGGTTCCGGTTCAGCGTGGCCTCGTACGTGGTCTCGCTCCTCCGGCCGGAGATCATCCGCGAGCTCGATCTCCCGCGCCACGGCCTCGAGATCCTTCCGCTCGACGGGACCTTCGCTCCGCTCGACGACGGCGACTACCTGTGGATGACCAGCGACCACGGCCGGACCATGCGCAACATCCGCCGCTTCTCCAAGCGTGACGCCGAGGCCTACGAGGAGTTCGGCCAGGTCATGTCCGACATGGTCCGGTTCATCAAGCCGATCATGGGAGTGGTCCCGCCCGACCCCATGCGCCTCGACCCGCGGCAGTGGCTGCCGCTCCGGCCGCTGTGGCGCTCGTTCCGGGAGCTCCCCCCCGACGAGCGTGTGGCGTTCGTCCAGCTGATGACGATGAGCGCCGTCGACTTCGTGTCGCAGTGGTTCGAGACCGATCCGATCATCGGCACGATGTCTTCGTGGGGGATCATCGGCACGTTCCTGGGGATCCGCTCGCCGGGCACCGCGTACGTGATGCTCCACCACTACATGGGCGAGGTCGACGGCTCCTTCGGCGCGTGGGGGGTGCAGCGCGGCGGGACCGGGGCCGTGTCCGAGGCCATCGCCTCGGCGGCGCGGTCTCACGGCGTCGAGATCCGGACCGAGGCCGAGGTGGCCCGGGTCCTCACCCGGGGCGACCGAGCCGTGGGGGTGGTCCTCCGGTCCGGCGAGGAGATCCGGGCCCGGCACGTCCTGTCGAACGCGGACGCCCGACGAACGTTCTTCGGCCTCCTCGAGCCCGGCTCGCTGCCCGAAGACTTCGAGGAGGAGGTTCGTCGGTTCAAGTACCGCGGCTCGTCGGGCAAGGTGAACCTGGCGCTCGACGGGCTCCCCGAGTTCACCGCGCTCCCGAGCTCCGAGACCATCGAGCACCTCCGCGGGTCGATCGGGATCGGCTCGACCATCGACTACCTCGAGCGGGCCTACGACGACGCCAAGTACGGCCGGTTCTCCCGGGAGCCGTTCATCGACCTGGAGATCCTGTC
>JBOGWD010000518.1:0-6109 GCA_050693275.1 Actinomycetota bacterium
GTCCACCAAGGCCGCCCAGGGGGCCGGGGCCCGGGTCGCCTCGAGCGTGTCGAAGAGCACCGACTTCGTGGTGGCCGGCGCCGACCCCGGCACGAAGTACGACCGGGCCGTGCAACTGGGCGTGGACCTCATCGACGAGGCCGAGTTCCTGAAACGCCTCGGCCGATAGTAGTCAGTCGGCAACGCTACCTATACAGGTCGCTCGCAGTGGCCATGAGGAGTCCCGAGCGAGGTGCCTCCTCTACCCTTTCACGAGCGAAGAGGGCAAGCATTACCTCGGTGTCCCGGTCGGGGACCGCCTCAAGTTGTCTCTGAAGCGCGAGCAGCTCACGCTTCCCGACGGTACGGGACCACTTCGCCGACCCCGCCAGCGCGACCTTCTGTCCCCTCACGCCGACCGCGTCGATCTCGATCGAGCTGTGGGTGTTCCACCAGCGTCCGATGGCGGACACCTCGACAGGGAGGTCGCCGGCTCCTGCCTCGGATCTGAGGTAGTCCCGACACATCGCCTCCCATGTATCGCCCATGTGATCGCTGAGGTTCGGAAGAATGGCTCTGTCAACCACCTGTATGCCCATACCCCGAGCGATGTCGGCTCGATTCCGATAGATGAAGCGGAACCAGAAGTTCAGGAAGTTGTCGGCGATCCGGTAGACGGCCCGCTTGGTCCGAGTCGGATCCTCGGTGATCGGCACGACCCTCTCCACCAGGCCGAGCGCGGTCAGACGGTCGAGCTGGCGCTCGATGTCGATATCCGCGAACTGCTTGATCTTCCCATAGGTTCGGTGGCCGGCAGCGATGGCGTGGAGGATCCGGAAGTATCCCGCTCCCTCGGGGAGCTCGCTCGAAAGGACGAACTCTCCCTCCTCCACGAGCGGGGAGGCCGGATCGCCGAAGAGCCGCCGGAGGTTGGCTCGGTGACCGACACGCTGGTCCCAACGATCGAGATAGACGGGCATCCCACCCAGGACGCCGTAAGCGATGGCCTTCTCCGTTGGGGAGAGACTGGGGGTGAACAGGGCCGCTTCACGGTAGCCGAACGGGCTGAGTTGGAGACGGAGGTCGACACGCCCGAAGAGGGGCGCCTCTTCGACCTGAAGGCCCTCCATCACGGCGCGCGCGGACCCACACAGGATGAGCTTCAGCTTGCTTCGGGAGCCTTGATGGTCCCAGAAGCGTTGAATGATGGAAGGAAGTGCCGGTTCAGAGTCCGCGAGGAACGGGAACTCGTCAAGCACGACCGCCAAGCGCTCCCTGGCGGCTCGCCCGGCGAGATAGGAGAGGGCTCGATCCCAGTCGGGGAAGTCGGTGTTGGCTAGGAGGTCAGCACCGGAAGGCGAGAGAGCGCGGCGGGTTGCCTCCGAGAGTCCACCGAGCTCCGCCCGGGCGGCCTGCTCGGTGGCCCCGTAGAACACCGCTCGCTTCCCCTGGAGCCATTCGCCTAGGAGGCGGGTCTTCCCCGCTCGGCGGCGGCCCCAGACCAGGATCAGGGCGGCACCCGGCGTTTCCCAGGCTCGGTCGAGGCTTTCCAGCTCCCGCTCTCTGTTCACGAAGTCGGATGGCATACAAGTCGTATACCATACAAGTTGTATGCCGTCCAGGTACCAGAAAAGCCTTGTACTTCAACCGCCTTGCACCTCGAGCGCCTGGGTCCGGACATCCGAGGCGCCCGGAGCCATGCCCTGGTAGTCCCTCGCCCCTCAACTAGACTCGGAAATCATGCCGGTCGAGATCGACGTCGATCACGTGGCCAGGCTGGCCCGGTTAGCGCTCAGCGACGAGGAGCGAGAGCGGTTCCGGGCCCAGCTCGGGGTGATCCTCGAGGCCGCCGAGCGGGTCCGGGAGGTGGCCGCCGAGGATGTCCCGCCTACCGCGCAGCCCGTGCCCCAGCGGAACGTGTTCCGGGACGACGACGAGCCCTGGGAGTCCCTGCCTCAGGACGAGGCCCTGGCCGGCGCCCCCGAGGCCGAGGACGGACGGTTCAAGGTGCCCCGCATCATCGAGGCGGAGTGAGGCGGCCGTGACCGAGCTCTGCGACCTGCCCGGGCACGAGTTGGCCCGGCGGTACCGGGCCGGGGAGGCCAGCGCCCTGGAGGCGGTCGAGTCGTGCCTCCGTCGGATCGAGGCCGTGGACGGCCGGGTGGAGGCGTTCCTCCAGGTCACGGCCGATGACGCGCGAGAGCGGGCTCGGTCCGTTGACTCGCACCTGGCCGCCGGCGAGGACCTGCCGCCCACGGCGGGGATCCCCCTGGCGCTGAAGGACGTCCTGTGCACCCGGGGCGTGGCCACCACGTGCGGCTCGCGGATCCTCCACAACTACGTTCCGCCCTACGACTGCACGCCGTGGGCCCGGCTCGGCCACGCCGGCGCCGTCCTGGTGGGGAAGACGAACTGCGACGAGTTCGCCATGGGCTCCTCGAATGAGAACTCGGCCTTCGGCCCCGTGCACAACCCGTGGGACCTCGACGCGGTGCCGGGCGGCTCGTCCGGCGGGTCTGCCGCGGCCGTCGCGGCGGGCGAGGCCGTGTGGGCGCTGGGCACGGACACGGGCGGCTCGGTCCGGCAGCCGGCCGCGTTGTGCGGCGTGGTCGGCTTCAAGCCGACCTACGGGCTGATCTCCCGGTACGGGCTGATCGCCTTCGCGTCCTCGCTGGACACCGTGGGCACGTTCACTCGCACCGTCCGGGACTGCGCGGCGCTGGTGTCGACGATCGCGGGGAAGGATCGGCTCGACGCCACCTCGCTCCCCACCGAGCCGCGTGATCACGCCGACGGCATCGAGGGCGGGGTCGGCGGGATGCGCATCGGGGTGATCCGCGAGTGGCTCGGCCAGGGCGTCGAGCCGGGGGTGAGGGCGGCCGTCGAGGCTGCCATCGAGCGGCTGGAAGGCCTCGGCGCAATGTTCGAGGACGCGACCCTGCCGCACGCCGACTACGCGCTGTCCGCGTACTACCTCATCGCGCCTGCGGAGTGCTCCTCGAACCTGGCCCGGTACGACGGGGTGCGGTACGGCCACCGGGCCACCGACGCGGTGGACGTGATCGATCTCAACTCCCGCACCCGGGGCGAGGGATTCGGTGACGAGGTCAAGCGCCGCATCATGCTCGGCACGTACGCGCTGTCGGCCGGGTACTACGAGGCGTACTACGGGCAGGCCCAGAAGGTCCGGACGCTGGTGATCCGGGACTTCGAGGCTGCGTTCGATCGGTTCGACCTGCTCCTCGGCCCCACCTCGCCGACCACGGCGTTTCGGATCGGAGAGAAGGCCGAGGACCCCCTGGCCATGTATCTCTCGGACATCTTCACGATCCCGTCGAACCTGGCCGGCAACCCGTCGATCTCGGTCCCGTGCGGGCTCGACGAGAAGGGGCTGCCGGTGGGGCTCCAGCTCATGGGTCCGCACCTCGACGAGGCCACGGTGCTCCGCGCGGCCCACGCCTTCGAGCAGGACCTCGGGTTCTCCGCCCGCCCCCCGCTGGTCGAGGAGGCCGCGGCGTGACCGAGTACGAGGCCGTGGTCGGGCTCGAGTGCCACGTGGAGCTGTCCACGGCGACCAAGATGTTCTGCGGGTGCCTCAACGAGTTCGGGGGCGAGCCGAACACGCGGACGTGCCCGGTGTGCCTGGGCCACCCGGGGACGCTCCCGGTGCCGAACCGCGAAGCGGTCGAGCGCACCATGAAGATCGCCCTGGCCCTCGACGGCGACGTCGCTCCGCGCTCGCTGTTCCACCGGAAGAACTACTTCTATCCGGACATGCCGAAGAACTACCAGATCAGCCAATACGACCTCCCGATCGGCACCGGCGGGCACCTCGACATCGAGGTCGACGGGGAGATCCGGTCCGTGCGCATGAACCGGGTCCACCTCGAGGAGGACACCGGCAAGACCGTGCACGCCAGCGCCACCGGCCGGATCGCCGAGGCCGAGTACGCGCTGGAGGACTTCAACCGGGCCGGCGTGCCGCTGGTGGAGGTGGTGTCCGAGCCCGACATGCGTTCGCCAGAGGAGGCGCGGGCGTACCTCCTCGACCTGCGGGCGCTGCTCGAAGCCCTGGGCGTGTCCGACGTGCGGATGGAGGAGGGCTCGCTGCGGTGCGACGCCAACGTGAGCGTCCGGCCGGCAGGCAGCGCCGAGTACGGCACCAAGGTCGAGATCAAGAACATGAACTCGATCCGGAGCGTGGAGCGGGCGGTGCGGTTCGAGATCGACCGCCAGCGACGGGCGCTGGACCGCGGCGAGGCGCTGGTCCAGGAGACCCGCCACTGGGACGAGGACAGGGGCGTGACCAGCTCCCTTCGGTCGAAGGAGGAGGCCTTCGACTACCGGTACTTCCCGGAGCCGGACCTGCCGCCGTTGGAGCCCGACGGGGAGTGGATCGAGAAGCTCCGGGCCGCGCTCCCCGAGCTCCCCGCCGCCCGACGGCGCCGGTTCGTGGAGACGCTCGAGGTCCCGGCCGAGCAGGCCCGGATCCTGGCGTCCGCGCCCGGGTGGGCCGATCTGTTCGAGGAGACGGTCGAGGCCGTCACCCTGAGCCCGAAGGCGGTCGCCAACTGGTTCACCCAGACGCTCATGCCGCAGGTGCCGCCGGAGGAAGCGGCCGGGCACGCCGGCTCGATCGCGGAGGTACTCGGGCTCGTAGCGGAGGGGGCCCTGTCGGCCACCGCTGGCAAGGAGGTCGTGACCGAGGCGATCCGGTCGGGACGACGACCCTCGGCGATCGTCGAGGAGAAGGGCCTGCGCCAGATCTCCGACCTCGACGGGGTCATCGATGAGGTCGTCGCGGAGAACCCCGGGCCCGCGGAGCAGTTCCGGGGCGGCAAGGAGGGGGTCATCGGCTTCCTGGTCGGGCAGGTCATGAAGAAGACCGGGGGAGCAGCCAACCCCCAGGAAGCCCAGCGCCTCCTCCGCGACCGGCTCTCTTCCTAGGCCGGCTGAGCCCCAACCTCGCTGGTGCACGCGCTGCACCGGGAGGCCCGGACGGGGATGCTCGTCATGCAGAACGGGCACTCCCGCACGGTCGGGCTCCTCCGCGGCGGGCCTCCGTGTGGCTCGGTTCACCGCCTTGATGACGAAGAACAGCGCCAGGGCCACGAGCAGGAAGTTGATCAGGGCGTTGATGAAGGACCCGTAGCGGATGATCGCGTCGTTGATCGTCACCGTGAGCTGGCTGAAGTCCGGCTGGCCGATCACCGCGGCGATCAGGTTCATCAGGACGTCGTTTCACCAGCGAGGTGATGACCAGGCCGAAGGCGATGCCCAGAATTACGGCGACGGCGAGCTCGACCACGTTTCCGCGGAACGCGAACTCCTTGAACTCCTTCCACATGGGGGCCTCCCTCAGATCAGGTCGTCCGGCGGGGTCTGGTTCCACCGGCGGCGCTGGCGCCGTTGGGTCGCCGGGGCCCCCACGAGCAGGTACACGATCGGGCCGACGAAAACAGGGAGCAGGCAGATCACCACCACCCAGACGAGCTTGTTCCCGGCTCGATACATCGAGTCGTCGGGCACCCGGATGGCGTCGACGAGCGCGTAGACGAGCAGGATGATCGCGGCCACGGGGAGCACCAGCCGGATCAGGACGGCGGTCATCGAGCATCCCTCCTTCGGGCCCGAGCCTCGGCCTCTCGCCGGAGCGAATCGTACCCTCCGAGCCGCCGGGCCAGGAACGTCGTCAGCCTGGGCGAGATGGCCAGCGACACGTCGGCGACCTGAGGGAGGGTCCCGGCCACCACGACATCGGGCTTGTCCCGCTCGACGGCCCGGATCACCGCGCGGGCGACCTCCCGCGGGCTCGTCGCGGTCCCAACCCCTTGGCGGACGGTCGGGTCGACGTACTGCGAGACGAACCCGGCCTCGGTCACGAAGCCGGGGCAGACCGCCGAGGCGCTGACCCCGGTCCCGTGCAGCTCCGCTCGGAGCGAGTACGTGAACCCGATCAGCCCGTGCTTCGTCCCCGCGTAGACGGTGTTGTATGGGGTGGGCGCCTTGCCGGCCAGCGACGCCATGTTGACCACGTGCCCACGCCCCCGTTCCACCATCCCGGGCACCACCAGCCGGGACAGCTGGATGGGCGCGTCGAGGTTCGTGGCCACGATGGCGTGGATGTCCC
>JBOGWD010000519.1:0-1166 GCA_050693275.1 Actinomycetota bacterium
CTCGGGGAGCCGCCACACCCCCCAGGCCCGGGCGGTCTCGGCGAGCCGATCGCCGTGCTTCGCCTGGTAGCCGGCGGCCATGAAGTCCCAGGTCTTCCGGTTCTGACGGACGTGGCGGGAGGGCATGGCCGAGATCGTACGGGGTTGCCGGTATCGAACGTATGTTCTATCCTGGGGGCTCTCGTGCGCTGGGACGACCTCCGCCTCGACGTCGAGCGACGCGACGATCGGGTGACGCTCCCCCTGTTCGAGCAGGGCGCCGTGGCCCGGACGTTTGACACGCCCGAGTTCAAAGGGATGACCTTCTACGAGGTCCGGTCGAAGTCGATCATCAACCGCGTCCCCGACGCGTCGTTCGTCCCGTTCCGCTGGACGATCAACCCATATCGGGGATGCTCCCATGCCTGTGCCTACTGCTTCGCCCGGAAGACCCACACGTACCTCGACCTCGACTACGGCGAGGACTTCGACACCAAGGTCGTGGTCAAGGTCAACGCGCCGGAGCTGCTCCGCAAGGAGCTGGCGGCTCCGAGGTGGGAGGGCGAGCACATCGCCATGGGGACCAACGTCGACCCCTACCAGCGCGCCGAGGGACGCTACCGGCTCATGCGGGGGATCCTGGAGGGCCTCCGCGACTTCGCCAACCCGTTCTCGATCCTGACCAAGGGGACGCTGATCCTCCGCGACCTCGATCTGCTGCGGCAGTGCGCCGGCGTGACCGCCGTCGGGGCGAACTTCTCGGTGGGCTCGGTCGATCGAGAGCTGTGGCGGGCGGTCGAGCCGGGAACGCCGCCACCCCAGAAGCGCCTCGACGCGGTGCGCACGCTGAACGGGGCGGGCGTGGAGTGTGGGGTGTTGATGGCCCCGATCATCCCGTACCTGTCGGACTCTGACGAAGCCATGGAGCGAACGGTGAGAGCCATCGCCGAAGCCGGCGCCACCCGCGTATCCCCGATCGTCCTGCACCTTCGCAAGGGCGGGGCCCGGGAGTGGTGGATGCGGTGGCTCCAGGAGCACCGGCCCGACCTGGTGACGAGGTACCGGGAGCTCTACGGCACCAGCGCCTATGCGCCCAAGGACTACCAGAAGGCGATCGGCGCGAAGGTGCATTCGCTGGCCAGGAGGTTCGGGATCGGGGGGGCGTCCACGGGTCGCCAGGCCCGCCG
>JBOGWD010000520.1:0-6840 GCA_050693275.1 Actinomycetota bacterium
GCGACGTGGACCGGCTCGGGGAAGCCCTTCAGGTTCTCCTCGCGGGGCTGGGACACCGTGAACCCATCCGCTTCGGCCAGCGTCTCCCGGCTGGCCAGGATCTCCCCGCCCTCGGCCAGCGCGGCGACCCGGGCCGCCTTGTGCACTTCCCCGCCGCCGTAGTCCTGCCCCCGGCGGGTGGCCTCGCCGGCGTGGATCCCGATCCGCACCTGGAGCGCGAACCCCTGGGTCCGGCGGTGCTCGGCCAGGGCGCGCTGGACGGCCACTGCGCATCGGAGGGCCGAACCGCCATCCTCGAACGCCACGAAGAATCCGTCCCCGGTGTGGTGACCCACCTCGCCGCCGTGGGACCCGAACACCGACCGCAGCGTCTGGTCGTGCCACGTCAACAGGTTCTCCCAGGCCTCGTCGCCGATCACGCCGACCAGGTCGGTGGACTTGACGATATCGGTGAACATGAAGGCCCGCCCGACCCGCTCCGGCCGCTCGGCCGAGGCGGCCAGCTCGCCCAGGAACGCTCCCGCTCGCTCGGCGGCCGGCCGGGCGCCGAGCCGCTCGAACGTCGCCCGGGCCGCCCGGGCCTCCATCAGCGCCGCTTCCTCGTCCCCGATCGTTCGGTGTGCGCTCGCCAGCAGCATCCGCACCTCGGCCACCTCGTAGGGGGCCTCGACCTCCTGCCAGAGCTGTCGGGCCCGCTGGAGATGGGGCAACGCTTGGGCGGCGTCCCCCTGGGCCAGGCGGGCCGCCCCCCGGACACATGCCGCCATGGCCTGGAGCGACGACGAGGCCTCGTACCCGCCGACGATGGACTCGAGCTCGTCCGACGCGGACGCGGCGGTCTCCGGGTCCCCCGCGGCCAGGGCGATCTCGGCCTGGGCGGCTAGCACCCTGACCTGCAGGCAGTGGTTCGAGCTCGCGTGCTCCAGCGCCTGACGGATCCCGGCCGCAGCCGCTTCCACCTTCCCCTCGGCCAGCCGGAGGAGGGACAGGCCCGGCTGCGGGTCGTAGCCGAACTCGTGGGCTCGCGCGTAAGCGTTCTCAGCGGCGTTGAGGTCGCCCATCCGGCGCCGCACCTCACCGATCTCGTGGTAGGCGGGGCCCAAGCCCGAGAGGAAGTTGAAGCGGGGGAGCTCCTCGCAGGCCAGCCGGGCCTGCTCCTCGGCCTTCGCGTACGAGCCGTGGAGCCGCATGAGCTCGGCCTGGTGGACCCGGCAGACCCCCGGGAACGCCGGGATGGATTGGCGCTCGCACCATCGCAGGGTGGCGTTGGTCCACTCCGCCGCCCGTCCGTAGTCCCCGAGCTTGGAACAGACGCCGATCATCCCGCAGTACACATAGCCCGCGGCTTCCGGATCCAGCTCGCCTCCGACGACCCCCGCCATGGCCTCGTCCAGCAGGGCCATGCCTTCAGCGACCTTTCCCAGCACACAGAGGGCGTGCCCCTTGTCGTGGAGGCTCATGGCGTGGAGGTTGGGGTCTCCGGTCCGATCGGCGAACTCGAGGGCCTGGTCGTAGCGGGCGATGGCCGCTTCGAAGTCGCCCTGGAACCAGGCCAGCAGTCCCCCCATCCACGCCAGCCACCCGTGGACGGGCCACTCGTGGTTCTCCTCGGCGAGTCGGATGGCCTTGGCAGCCCAGCCCTGCGCCTGGGGCATGGCCATCCGCATGCCGTACTGCTCGGCGACCCGGTACGCCGCCATCGCCGCGGCCGAGCGATTCCCCTCCTCCAGGTAGGCGCCGTACGCGCGCTCCAGAGCCTCGACGGTCTCGTCGGGATGGGCGCTCCAGTAGGCCGCCCAGGCCAGGAGCTCCAGCCCTTCCCCGGTGAGGGATCCGGCCCGGTCGGCCTCGGTCAGGATCTCGTAGGCCTCGTCCCAGGTGTGGCGGTCGAGGGCGTCACGACCGGCCCGAACGGCCTCCTCGGCGGTGCGGCTCACGGGAACGATGCTACGCGAGACGGGGGTCAGCGTGCCTTACGACGGTCTCTCCTCGACGGGCTCACCAGTGACGGGATCCTCTCGGCCCGGGCCGAGGTCTCGATGAGGGAGTCCAGCCGGCGTTCCCTGGTTTCCTCCCTCTTGGCGCTGATGACCCACCAGGTGGCGGCCTTCCGATAGCCGAGGGGCTGGGCGTGCCAGAACTCCCACGCCCGGCGGTTCGCCTTGACCTTCCGCTCGTACCCTGGCGGGAGGTTCTGGGGGCGCTGCTCGTACGGGTAGATTCCGGTCCGGTTCTCCTGGCGGGCCTTGAGAGCGTTCAGGCCGGCCGGCTGCATGAGGCCGAGCTCGACCAGCTCTTTCGCCCGCTTCACGTTGATCGCGCTCCAGGTGCTCCTCGGCTTCCGCGGCGTGAACCGGTTGGTGTAGCTGGTCTCGTCGATGCTCCGCCGGACACCGTCGATCCAGCCGAAGCACAGGGCCTGGTCCACGGCCTCGGGCCAGGTGATGCTGGGCTTGCCAGAGCCCTTCTTGTGGAAGCCGACCCACAGCTCGGTCGCGCGCTGGTGGTTCCTCTCGAGCCAGGCCCGGAACTGGGCGGGGTTGGTGAAGAACCGCGGCTTCATCTTCGAACCTCGGCTCGACGCCATCCGGCCTCGGTCGCCAGGGCCGCCACGACGATGGCGACCAGGGTCACAAGCTGTACGGCCGCGGCCACGGAGATGCCGAGGACCACGGTGCCGAGGGCCGCGACCCCCGCTCCGGCTCGGTAGGCGACCGGCCGGATGCCCATGACCCGACGGAAGGCCACCTCGCCGGCCAGGAACAACGTGACCCCGGTCGCGAGCAGCAGCGCGGATCTGACGTCGAGCCGCTCCGCAGCCTGCCCGATGGACCGTTCCACCCCGGCCGCGGCCGTGATCACCCCGAGCAGGATCGGGATGTAGGCGAAGAAGTACGCGTTGATGGCCAGCCCGAACCGCTGCTGCTCCGGGGCGGCCCTCATGGCGCGCTCGGCGCCCTCTTCGTCGCCGACGAAGTAGGCCCACCACAGGGCGGCGGCCAGGGCCAGGCCCTGCACCGCCGCGCCGACCACACCGAGGTCCAGGCGCAGCCCCGCACTACCGATCCCGATGGCCACGACCGACTCTCCCAGGGCCACGATCAGGAGCAGTCCGTGTCGCTCGACGAAGTGCCTGGAGCGGATGGGGAACTGCGGCGCAGCCCGCCCGGCGATCCGCGGGTTGATGAACTGGATCACGATGGCCGCGACCCACAGGGCGTACGCGGCCGGCCCTTCGAGGAAACTGGCTCCGATCACGCACAGCGCCGACACCACGTTGAACAGCCCAAACCGCACCGTCACCGACGCCCCGTACACCTGAAGCCACAACCCCGAGTGCACCAGGATCACCAGCAGGTACCCGAGGCCGAAGGCGACCCCGCCGCCCTCGAAGGCCTCCGGGATGGCCAGGGCGCAGAC
The DNA here is from genome assembly GCA_050693275.1 of Actinomycetota bacterium. GTDB lineage: Bacteria > Actinomycetota > UBA4738 > UBA4738 > CALAEC01 > CALAEC01. The sequence goes on from JBOGWD010000520.1 coordinate 3,421, forward strand.
GAAGAAGGCTCCCATCCCCAGGATCACCAGCAACCGCCGGGCCGGCCGGTCCGGCGGCTCCTGGTTCGTCAGCCACACGTAGCCGCCGTACATGCAGAACAGGACGACGAAGATCAGGATGACCCGCACGACGCTCTCGGCCGTCGGAGCGTGGCCAGGAGCCCGGTCAGCTGGGTCAGGGTGAACTTCGAACACCGGGTCGAAGAACAGCTCCAGGGTGGAGACCCGCATCTCCTCGTCGAGAGGCCTTCGATGCCATCGGGGACCGAGCGTACCGTGGCATCGGCCAAATGACCCTCTTGTCGGGCCGGCAACTCGCTCATAGCCTGACCACCCTGAGGACCAGGGTGCCCGCGGAAGGAGAGACGCACCATGGTCGGCCACCGCCACTCGATCCACTGCATCGTCCCGCCCATCGTCTTGGAGCGGATCGCCCGGAACGGCACCGATGCCCAGCGTCGGTGGGCGCTCGACACGTTGGCTCGAGATCAGAGCTTGCGGACGGCCCGGGTCCAGAACGTGATGATGCGGCGAGCCATCGGGTTCGACGCGCTGGCCGTCGGCCCGGGCGGGGCCCCGAATCGAACCATCTCCGACGCCAAGAACACCGAGGACATCAGGGGCGCGGTGGTGGCCAGGGACGAGGGTGGCGTCGCCACCGGGGATGCCGCCGTTGACGAGGCCTACGACGGTCTCGGTGACACCTACGAGTTCCTCTGGGAGATCTTCGATCGGAACTCCATCGACGACGAGGGATTCCGGCTCGACGGGGTTGTGCATTTCGGCGAGCTCTACGACAACGCCTTCTGGGACGGCCGGCGGATGGTCTTCGGCGACGGGGACGGCGACCTGTTCAACCGGTTCACCGCGTCACTGGACGTCATCGGGCACGAGCTGGGCCACGGCGTGACCGAGGACGAGGCCGGGCTGATCTACTGGCAGCAGTCGGGAGCCCTCAACGAGTCGGTCTCCGACGTGATCGGGTCCATGGTGAAGCAGTACAAGAGGAACGAGACGGCCGACCAGGCGGACTGGCTGATCGGGGCCGAGCTCCTCGGTCCGAACGTGACCGGGGAGGCCCTCCGGTCGATGAAGGCGCCCGGCACCGCGTACGACGACGACGTGCTGGGCAAGGATCCCCAGCCGGCCCACACGCGTGACTACGTCGAGACCTTCTCCGACAACGGGGGCGTCCACATCAACTCCGGCATTCCCAACCACGCGTTCTATCTCGTGGCCACGAGCTTGGGAGGACGCTCCTGGGAGCGGGCCGGGCGGATCTGGTACGAGACGCTCCGCGACCAGAGGGTGAAGCCGACCGTGCCGTTCCGGGGGTTCGCTCGGGCCACCGGCCGGACGGCGGAGCGGCTGTTCGGCCAGGGGAGTGACGAGGCGGTCGCCGTGTGGGAGGCTTGGGGCGAGGTGGGCATCAGGCTCCGATGGCGACCGCATGACTGACCGGGTCAAGATCGAGTTCCAGCGCAGCGGGGGATTCGCCGGAACCACCCTGGCCACCTCGGTGGACGCCGGCGACCTCCCCCAGACCGAGGCCGAGGAGCTCGGGGAGCTCGTCGAACGGGCCGACCTCCCCGCCCTGTCGGAGCGCCCGCGTCGACCGGGGGGACCGGACCGGTTCCAGTACGACCTGGCGGTCACCCTCGGAGATCGCCGGTATCAGGTGACCGTGGGGGAGGCGGAGGTGCCGGAGACACTCCGGCCGCTCCTCGATCGCCTGCTCGAGCTGGCCCGCCGAGGCTAGGTCGCAGGGGTGGATCTCCGTGGGTGAGACCGATGCCCGGGCCGCCCTCGACCGACATCGCGACGAGCTGCTCCAGCTCCCCGGTACGGTCGGAACGGCCATCGGCCTCGACGAAGCGGGAAACGAGGTCATCCATGTGTACGTGCGGGTGGGTACCTCTCCCGACCCAGTTCGCGAGGCCGCCCAACGCGTCCTGGGCGAGGCTCCCGTCCAGGTGATGCCCATGGAGATGCCCGAGGCTGACTGAGAAGGGGATCGGAAGAGGAGGTAGCCATGGCCAGGCCGGACCGACTGAGTCGCATCCAGTACGCCCAGGAGCGTAACGAGACAGCCCTGCTCGGTCTGCCGAACGTCCTCGGGGTGGCCACCGGTCTGCGCCAGCGGGCCGGGCGCACCTCCGAGGAGACCTGCATCCAGGTCTTCGTGGAGCGCAAGCCTCGCCTCGAGGAGCTGGCTTCCTGGGAGCGCGTGCCTGAGGCTGTCCGGGGCTACGAAGACGAGTCCGTCCGCACCGACGTGATCGAGATCAGCCCTCCCGAGGCGCTCCAGGTGGATGGGAGCAGGTACCGTCCCGTTCCCGGCGGCTGCAGCATCGGCCCAGAGGCCACGGTATCGGCGGGCACGTTGGGTGGCTGGGCCTGCGACCGGCTGGACGACACGGTCGTCCTTCTGTCGAACAACCACGTCATCTCAAACCTCGACACGATGCCCACGGTCCGGCGGATCGTCCAGCCGGCGCGCCTGGACGGGGGAACGCTCCCCGCCGACGTCATCGGGAGCCTGAAGCGCGATATCCCCCTGGCCACGGTGGCCAACCCTCCGGGGGCGCCGCTGCCGGCCGTGGCCGCGGTCGACGCGGCCATCGGCACGATCACCGTCGATAGGACAGACCAAATCCTCCAGATCGGCCCGGGGATCTACGAGCTCCAGGCTCCGGCGGTGAACATGAACGTGCAGAAGCGGGGGCGCAGAACCCGGCTCACGAACAATGGGACCATCTTCTCCATCAACGGGACGTTCACCATCCGTTACCGGAACGGGACCCGGCTGGGACGGGTGGGAAACACGTTCGTGATCCGATCGACCAACGGGAACGTGTTCAGCGGCCCCGGCGATTCCGGCTCACTGATCTTCAACCAAGCGGCGGGACAGTTGAACGGGACGTTCCCCGTCCTGGGGCTCCTGTACGCCGGTGGGGCGTTCGGCGACGGAACCCCGGCCACGTTCGCCTGCGACATCAACGCGGTCTTCGGAGCGCTCCAGCTGACCACCATCTGCGACTGCCTGGTCAGGGCCATCATCCGCGCGGTGTTCGGGGCCGAGACATCTGGAGTCGGGGAAACGCGTTCCGCGGTGAAGGACAAAGAGGCTCAGCTCCGAAGGTTCCGGACCCGGTTCCTGGCCCGGACGCCGTTCGGGAAGGTCGTCGACCAGCTGATCACGACGGAGGCCGCCGAGCTCGGCCGGATCCTGGTCGAGGACGAGGAGGCTTTCGGGCTGGCGGTCCGGGCGGCGCGACCGTGGCTCCGTAAGGCGACCAACCTGGAGATCCTGGAGTCGCGCCTGGATGCCGAGACCGTCCGAACCATCACCCGGTTGCTGCGCCATCTGGCCCGGCGGTCGAAGCGCCTTCGGCCCCAGTTGGAGTCCCTGGCGAAGGC
>JBOGWD010000521.1:0-1653 GCA_050693275.1 Actinomycetota bacterium
TGCACGTCGGCGGCCAGGACCAGGGCGCCGGGGATGCGGACGGTGCTCTCGTGGGCGGCGTGGGCGGACAGATCGATCCCCACCAGGCGGTACCGTCCACGGAACCGGCGAAGCAGGTAGCCGTACCCGCACCCGATGTCCAGGAGGGCCGAACCGTGGCGCCGGGGAGGGGCGTGCCGGCGCACCAGGCGCACCACGCGGTCGTCGCGGGCTCGGTCGAACCGGGTCTGGCGGGGGATGTCGCCGTAGAGGGTCCGGAAGTATTCTCGGTCGAAGACCACGCGGGACACGCTACCCGGTGGCCAGCCGGTAGATCTCCACCGGCTCGCGCCGGCCCTTGACCTCCTGCGTGCCCGCCGGCTCGGCCGCGATGCCCGGCGAGGCCGACACCGTGCCGGCCGAGGCGACGACCTCGCCGGGCCCGGCCGCGGACTGGAGCCGCTGAGCCACGTTCACCGCGTCGCCGACGACCGTGTAGTCGAGGCGGCCGGCGCCTCCGACCGTGCCGGCGATGACGATGCCCGTGTTCACACCGATCCCCATCTGCAGCGGGAGCTCTGCTCCCTCGTTCAGCTCCACCTGCCGGGCCTGCATGGCCAGGGCGCATCGGAGGGCCCGCTCCGCGTGATCGGCGATCGGGTCCGGCGCGCCGAACACGGCCATGACGGCGTCGCCGGCGAACTTGTCGATGGACCCGCCGTGGCCCAGCACGACCTCTGCCATGGCCGCGAGGTGGGTGGCCAGGAGCGAGGCCAGCTCCCTCGGCGGCAGGCGCTCCGACAGCGTGGTGAACCCGCGGATGTCCGAGAACAGGATGGTGGCCTCAACCTCCTCGGGCTCCAGCGGGGTCGCGCCGAGACGGTCGGCCACCTGGGATGGGACGAACTCGCGCAGGGCTCGGGTCGAGGCCTCCCGGTCGACCACCGCGGCGTGGAGCTCCTTCAGCACCCGAACCGCGCCCGAGGCGCCCCGTCCGGCCTCCGCGGCCAGCCTGGTGAAGGTCTCGGTGATCCGGTGGTCCACGGCTTCCTGGGTGGTCCCCAGCTCGTCGGCCATCTCCGCGTATCCGAGGCCCCGGGCCATCAGGTCCAGGACCTGCCGGTCGTGGGCCCGGGACTCCTTCCGGCCGGACAGGCGGGCGGCGATGACCGGATCCACGGCCGAGCCCCCGGCGTGCACCTCCCGGATGGCCCGGGCCAGCTCGTCACCCTCGCCGAGCCGGTCCTTGAGGAGGTAGGCGAGCCCGCGGTGGCCCTCCCCGAGGAGCGCCAGCGCGTACGCCTCGTCGTCGTGCGCGGAGAGCACCACCACGCCGGTGTCGGCGTAGCGGCCCCGGATCTCGTGGGCGGCCTCGATCCCCTCGAGCTGGAACAGGGGCGGCATCTTGATGTCGGTGACGACGACGTCCGGCCGGTGCTCGTCGGCCGCGGCGATCAGCGAGGGAGCGTCGGCGGCCACCCCCACCACCTCGATCCCGTCGGTGGCGTCGAGGAGCGCCCGCACGCCCTCCCGGACCAGCACGTTGTCGTCCCCCAGCACCACGCGGATGTCGGTCATGGCCGGCTCCCGTATACCATCCGGCCGTGGTCCTGCGCATCGTCTTCGCCGAGGACGACTACCTGGTGCGAGAGGGGACCGCGGCGCTCCTGGCTC
>JBOGWD010000522.1:0-4566 GCA_050693275.1 Actinomycetota bacterium
CCAGCGCCCTGAAGACGGCCCAGGCCAATCCCTCGGGACAGTCGTCGCGGCCGGCACAGGGGTCCGATGGCTCCTCCTCCAGATGGGCCACGGCGACCTGGAACGCGGCCTTCTCACCGAACGGCGCGTGGCCGGCCAGGCACTCGAACACGACGCACCCGAGCGCGTACACGTCGCTCTGCGGGGTGGCCTGAGCTCCCTTGATCAACTCGGGAGCGAGGTAGTCGAGCGTCCCCATGACCATGCCCGGCTTGGTCAGCACCGTGTACGCGCGGCCCTTGGCCAGGCCGAAGTCCGTGAGCGCGGCGCCTCCCTCCTCGTCGAGAATGATGTTTGACGGCTTGATGTCCCGGTGGACCAGGTCGCCTTGATGGAGCGCGTCGAGGCCCGCGGCCACCTGCGAGGTGAGGCGAACCAGCTCGAGCAGCGGAAGGGGACCGCCGGCCCGGATCCGTTCCTCCAGGGAGCGTCCGGGGACGTACGCCACGGCCAGGTAGCTGCGATCCTCCGCCTCCCCGGCGTCGAGGACCGGGACGAGGTGCTTGTGGCGCACCTCGCCGGCGGCCCGGGCCTCGTGGAGCAGCCGGCGCCGGTAGGTCTCGTCGTGGGACAGCTCCTCGCGGAGCACCTTGAGGGCAACGACCTGGCCGTCCTCCTCACGGACTGCCCGGAACACGATGCCCATGCCGCCCTCGCCCAGGGGCTCCTCCAGCCGGTAGGGCCCGATCACGTCGCCGAACCGGAGCGTCTCGGACGCGGGAGGAGCCATGCGGGTGGAGGATACGCGTTCCTCAGGCGGCGGCCGTCTGCGGGACCGTCCTGCGGCGCCCAGCGAGGAGGCGGCGCACCGCGACGATCCCGGGGATGGCCAGGCCCGCGTACACGGCCAGGTTGATCCCGAAGTGAAACCACACTAGGCCCACCCGGCCGCCGATCAGCCCGGGCGCGGGGTTGATGCCCTCGATCAGATGTTGGAGGAGCTTGGCGGTGTGCTCCGCCACGTGGTAGCCCTGGACCATGACGGCGGCCAGCACCAGGGGCGCCGGGTCGAACCTCACTCCGGGGGTTCGGCCGGCTGAACGCACCAAGCACCACAGCCACACGGCGAGCGCCAGGACCGCGGCGTTGTAGAGGAAGTGGAGCCATTCTGTATCGACGGCCGCTCCCAGCAGTCCGCTCCGACGCTCGCCGTCGACCACGTAGACCTGGATCACCTGCACGACGTGCTCCAGCATGTGGAAGCTCTGCACGGCGAAGCCGACCGCCACGGCCGTGAGGATGCGGTGATCGGACCACCACGGGGCCGCACCCGCGGAGCTCCGGCGGTTCCGGCGGGCCCGGCGGGCCCACGGTGCGGCGATCAGGGCGACGCCGCCGAGGGCGGCGACGCTTCCGGCGGCGATCGGGACGGCTGGCAATGCTCCCTGCCAGCCAGGTGACCACACGGCCAGGGGGAACCTGTCCGTGTCTTTAGACCCGTGTGTGATCCGTGTCCGCTCTGAGGCCACCGACTCCACGACGTTGCCGTGGAGCCGGACGGTCGAGTAGTACCAGGCGACGATCCCGTGGCCTGCGGTTCCGGGGAGCCCGTTCGGATCGGGGGTCACGTCCCAGACTTGGTTGCCGGCGATCTCGCAGTGGGACATGTCGCCGCAGTACAGGCCGATCCCCACCACGTCGGTGACCGAGTTGTCGCGCATCACGCCCTCGCTCATCTCCGTGATGGCGATCGCCCGCATCGAAGTGCCGGTCACGTGGTTCCCGTCGAACTCGACCCTCGACGAGTGCGTGACGAGCCCTTCCTGTCCCCCCGAGACCGTGCAGCCCTCGACCACGGTGCGAGGGTGCCGGGTGGCGTTCCGCACCTCGAGCCCCTGGGCGTAGGGGCTGATCAGGCCCTCGATCCGGCATCCGCTGATCGAGGCCGAGGCGTCGACGACCTCGATCCCGTGGAGGGTCGCCCCGTCCACGCGCACATCCTCGAGCACGACCCCGTCCACGCCCCGCACGGTCACGCCCTCGTCCCCGCCGACCACGGAGAGGCCGCGGAAGGTCACGTCGTCGGCCATCACCGCGACCGGGCCGCGCACGGTCGCGCCGGGGGCGGCCTCGATGGTGGCCCCCTGGATGTCCACCTCGAAGGACGCGTGGGCGCCCGGGAGGAGCCGGACGACGTCGCCGGCGGCCGCCCGGATCGCCGGGCCCACGGCCTCGCCCGGGGCCACCTTCACCACGCGGGCCCGCGATCCCAGCGTCCACAGCAACGCTCCGGCCAACGCCGCGGCGGCGACCAGGGCCAGTGATCGGCCGGCTCTCATCGCTGCGACCCTGCCAGGAGGCCCTGGACGAAATGGCGCTGGAACGCGAAGAACACGATCAGCGGGACGACCATCTGGATGAAGGCGCCGGGCGCGATGACGTCGATGCTGGCGCCGAACGTCCTGAGCTGCTGCTGGATCGCCACGGTGAGCGGGGCGGCGTCGGACCCCGCAAACACCAGCGCCACCAGCAGGTCGTTCCAGACCCACAGGAACTGGAAGATCAGGAGCGAGGCGATGGCCGGGATACCCAGGGGGAAGACCACTCGGGAGAAGACCCGCCACTCGCTGGCCCCATCCATCCGGGCGGCCTCGAGGAGTTCCTGGGGGATCCCGATGAAGAAGTTCCGCAACAGGAACACCGCGAACGGAAGGCCGAAGCCGACGTGGAAGATCACCACCCCCGGGATCGTTCCGAACAGGCCCAGATCACCGAAGAGACTGGCGATCGGGATCAAGCCGATCTGGAGGGGGACGACCAGCAGAGCCACCACGATGAGGAACAGGACGTCACGTCCGGGGAACCTGATCCAGGCGAACGCGTAGGCGGCCCCGGCGGCGATGAGCACCAGGAGAACGGCCGATGGAACCGTGATCAGGATGGAGTTGACGAAGGCGTTGATCATCGAGGCATCGTCCAGCAGGTTCACGTAGTTTTCCAGCGTGATCTGGCTGGGTCGCTCGATGACGTTCCACCAGCCTGTGGCCTGGGCCCCGATCGGTCGGAACGACGACACCAGGAGACCGAAGGACGGCAGCAGCCACAGGAACCCCACCACCAGGAGGATGATGCGGGCGGGGCCGCTGCTGACGGCTCGGACCAGGCGCCTGGCGAGGCCGGGTCGCCTGGGGGGTTTGACGGTGGTGGTCGAAGAGGCCATCACTGTTCCGTCCGGAAGCGCTTGATGTTGAAGGCCATGGCCGGAGCCACCAGCAGGAAGAGGAACACGGCCAGGGCGCTGCCCAGCCCGAAGTCTCTGGCGCCACCGAACGCCGCCTTCCACATACGGAGCGCGATGACGTCGGCGTCGTTGACCGACTCCGTCCCCGCCGTCATCACCAGCACCAGGTCGAAGATCTTCAGGACGTTGATGGCCAGCGTGACCAGCACCACGGCCAGGACGGGAGCCAGGAGTGGCACCGTGACCCGGCGGAAGACCTGCCACTCGTTGGCCCCGTCGACACGGGCGGCCTCCAGGGTGTCCCGGGGGATCGCGGCGAGCCCGGCGCCGATCACCACCATGGCGAACCCCGCCCACATCCAGATGTAGGCCACGATGATCGAGGGCGTGATCAGGCTCGGTCCGAGCCAGACCGGCCCACCGAAGGGGGGTCGGAACGACGACTCCGCGAGCCGAACCGCGTACGTGCCCTCACCCAACCCGGACAGCGCGAAGGTGCCGTCGGGGCCGGTGGCGCCGGTGGCCACGACCCGGCCGTCTCGGACCGCCTCGACCTCGATCCCCGGCATGCCCCGCTCCTCCGGATCGATCTGTCCCTCGCTGCCGCCGCCTCCCACGGTGAGATCGAGCCAGACGGTGCCGGTGACCTCGTCCGCCCCGGGAGAGGGCGGGTCCGCCGCCTGGCGCGCCGTCGGCGGGAGCCCCCGGGGCGTGAACGCGATGAGCCCCAGCGAGGCGGATTCGCCGGGCGCGAACGCGGGCTCGGTGCTGAAGGCCTGGCCCTCCGGTCTGAGCAGCTGGGGATCGCGGGGACGGGCTCCCGGATACGGACCAGGGTTCCGGAACACGTCGGCCACCCCCCGGGCCACCGCGTTGATCAGGCCCTTCTGGGGATCCTCGTCGTAGACGAGCCGCCAGATCACTCCCGTGGCCAGGAAGGAGATCGCCATGGGCATGAACACGGCGACCTTGAACGCGGTGGACCACCGTACACGTTCGGTCAGCACCGCGAACACCAGGCCCAGGGCGGTGACCAGCATGGGTGCCACGACCACCCAGATCACGTTGTTCCGGACGGCCGTAAACGTCTGGGGATTCGTGAAGATACGCTGATAGTTCTCGAGGCCGACGAAGGCCTCTCCGGTCTTGTCGTAGACACTCCGGATGATCGAGTAGATGATCGGGTAGACGACCAGGGCCCCGAGGATCACGACCGCGGGCGACAGGAAACCGCCCAGAACGGCCAGGCGCATTCCTCTACCTTCGCCGGTCGGGCCGCGGCGGCGGGGGGGCACACCGACCGCCACCCCCGCTCCCGCCGTGGCGGCGGTCGGCGCCTCCACAGG
>JBOGWD010000523.1:0-5397 GCA_050693275.1 Actinomycetota bacterium
ACGGGTGGCGCCGCGGCGAGGTTGCGGAGGGGGGCGTGTACTTCCAGCGGTACAACGGCAACGGCGTCGATCTCAACCGTGACTGGCCGACCGTCGGGTACACCTACCGCCCGTACACGCCGGGCTCCGAGCCGGAGACCAAGGCCTACCGCGACGTGCTCACCGGCATCCGGGACGCGACGCAGGGGAGGCGCTTTGCCGGGGGCATCGATCTGCACGGCCAGCTGTTGGCGGTGGCCTTCTCCTACACGCTCCTCGGGTCCGGCCAACGAGACTTCCGGAAGAACTTCTCCACGGTGGACCAGTCGCTGCGGGCCTGGGAGGACCAGACCAAGCGACTGTCGTGGTCCCCGTACATCGCGGACGCCAACCAGAACGGCCAGAACGATCCGGGCGAAGATTGCCCCAACCGCAACGTGGTCGTCACGAGTGGGAACTTTCCCTACTGCTTCGCGGATCAGTGGGGCACGGTCACCGACACGATCGGATACCAGATCACGGGGGGCCTCGGTGATTGGTTCGAGTCGTCCATCGGCCTCGGCGCGGTCGGCATCGACAACGAGATGTCGATGTCCCACATCCTCCCGAACAACGTCTACGACCCCCTGAACGAGCAGATGCACGTGGACGGGAACAAGGGCCTCATCTACTCACAGCTCTCGTCCATGCTGACCGAGGAGGACTCCGACTTCGTGTACGAGCCGCCGGGGAAGATCGGCTACGTGTTCGACCCCCACCGGCTCCAGGTGGAGGCCGCGGGCGGCCCGCAGAACCCCGGCCTGCCCGCACAGAACGACATCGACACGCTGGTGCCCTGCGAGCTCGACTGCCAGGGCGGCACGTTCGTGATGGCCGAGAACAACCAGCCGACCCTGGAGTTCCACGTGCGCGGGCCCAACGAGGGCGTCTTCAACGGCGGCATCACCGTGCAGGCCACGTTCACGAACGTCGACGGGATCGGAGCCGGATCGATCCCCCGCCTGAAGCTGGAGCGCTTCGACGACGAGGGCGGCGGGCAGTGGCAGACCGCGGCCTCCTCCTACGTGCAGGCCCAGACCGAAGGGGAGACGTTCCCGGACCTGTACCTCCAGTCCGGGCAGGTCGTGTCCGTCAACGACCCGGTGCCCGGCCGGTGGCGGGTCCGGTTGACCAGCCTGGACGGCAGCCCCACCCGCCTGGAGGTCGACTTCCACCCGGTGACGGCGGACGACGACCCCGGCCAGATGGCCATCGACGCCTCGTCCATGGACTTCTTCGAGGACCTCAACACGTACGTGCCGTCGGGGCAGGAGCTGACGCTGGTGACGGTGGACCAGGTCCTGGCCGACCCGACCGTCCTGGACCAGTTCGACTCGGTGGTCGTCGTGGACGACTTCATGCCCGAGTTCGCCGCCGAAGGAGACGCTCCGTTCAGCGGCGACCCGCAGACGCCGATCTCGCACACGTTCGGTCCCGAGGCCACCGTGACCGGGCCGGACACCTTCGAGTTCCAGGTCGAGGGGCCCCCGGACGCCGACAACGACCTTATGGTGGTGAACTCCACCTGGGCCCTCGACAGCGACTGGGACATCTACGTCGAGCGCCGGCGGGACGACGGCTCCTGGGAGGAGCGGGGCTGCCAGTGCACGTTCGTGGCCAAGGGCGAGCAGCTGGTGGTGACGGCACCGGAGCCCGGGACCTGGCGGGTCCGCCTGGTGAACTTCCTGGCGGTTCCCCAGCCTGTCGACGTGGACATCGAGTTCTTCTCAGACCCGGCCATCCCCGACCCCGGGGAGAGCCGGTTCACCCCGGCGCAGTTCGAGCAGTACGCGGAAGCGCTGGCCCGGTTCACCACAGACGGGGGGAACCTGGTTCTCACCGACGGGGCTGTGCGGGGGCTCTCCGCGCTGGGGATCGTCCAGCCGGGGCAGGTGGGCTCCAGCCAACCCAGCGGCCGCGGGGCGGTCCCGAGGTACGAGATGAACGTGTCCGGTCGGGGGAACCTGTGCACCCCGGACAGCCCGGAGCCCCTGCTGAAGGACGTGTGCCTCCCCGGTTCGGCCGGGGGCACCGCCCGGCAGGCGGTCGAGCCGACACCGCTCGGATATGCTCCCGACGGCACGCTCGACCCATCGGCCCGGGCCAAGCTGACCCAGTTCTTCGTCGACCGGACCGCGTGGGAGGGGGGGTGCGGCAAGGCCAACGCCGTGGAGTGCACCTCCGCCCTCCTCGGAGCGGGGGTCGGATACGGCGAGCGCCACCTGGGCCGGGGCCGGATCAGGATCGCCGGCGCGATGTTGCCGGACCCGAACTTCGCGCCGGGAGGGCCCCGCGACATGCGCTTCGGGGTGACTTCCTACGCGCTGACGTTCTCGGCGTGGCAGATGTTCCTCAACCTGGTGGACTATCAGCGCCCGCCGCCGCTCCCGGACCTGGTCGTTGAGGACATCACCACGGCTTCCAAGGTCAGTGACGGTCGCACCGCCCGGATCACGGCCACGATCGCCAACGAGGGGCGGGGCGCTGCCGGCGCCTCGACGACCGAGTTCCTCCTGGATGGGTCGAGCATCCTCGGCGAACCGGCAACCGCCTCGATCCCCTCGGGCGGCTCCACACAGGTCTCCATCGATTGGAACACGGCGGGCGTCAAGGGGGAGCACACCATCCGGGTGACCGCCGACGCCGGGGGCACCGTGGAGGAGCGGGCCGAGACGAACAACGTCGGGGTGCTGACGGTGACGGTCAGGGGCAACAAGGTGACCAACGGCTCATTTGAGCAGGCCGGCACCGGCGACGAACCCGAGGGGTGGACCGGCTCGGACATCTCGGCGGGCCAGACCTCGTACTCGGACGACGCCGGCACCGACGGCTCGAGCGCGGTCACCATCACCGGCACCGGCGGGAGCGTCCTGGTGGGCGGGGTCCCCGGGTGGACCAGCGACCCGATCGAGGTCACCCCGGGCGAGGTGCTCGACCTGGTGGCCTCGGTCCGGACCGACGGCGCGTCCTCGGCCCCTGCGATAGGGCTGGCGTTCATTGGGTCGGCCGGGCAGGTCCTGGACACCGTCCGGGTGGCCACGGCCCCGCTCACGACCGCCGGGTTCGCCACGGTGGAGGACACGATCACCATCCCCGCGGGCGTATCGAAGGTGCGCGTCAGGCTGCTGGGATTCTCGGCGACCGATACCGGCACGTCTGGCACCGTCGTCTTCGACGACGTCGGCCTGTACGAGGTGTAGCAGCCACCGAGCGCCCGGGCGGAGCCGGCCTTCGTGGCCGGCTCCGCCGTTCGTAGGCGGGTATCGTTTTGATGACGCCTCGGATCGGAGGACGCCGCATGGGGATGCTCGATGGGAAGGTCGTGGTCGTCACGGGGGCCGGTCGCGGGATCGGACGGGGCGAGGCGCTGCTGGCCTCGGCGGAGGGGGCCCGGGTCGTCGTCAACGACGTCGGAGGGGACTGGGACGGCACCGGTCGGGATCCCCGGCCGGCCGGCGAGGTGGTCGAGGAGATCACGGCCGGCGGCGGGGAGGCCGTGGCGCACCACGACGACATCTCCGAGCCGGTGGGCGCCCGCAGCCTCCTTCAGCTCGCCGTCGACACGTGGGGACGTGTCGACTGCCTGGTGAACAACGCCGGCATCCTGCGCGACCGGATGATCTTCAACATGTCGGTCGAGGAGTGGGACTCGGTGATCAAGGTGCACCTGCGGGGGACGTTCCTGTGCACCCAGGCGGCGTGCGCGCACTGGCGCGACAGGTCGAAGGCCGGTGAGAACGTGGCCGGGGCCATCGTGAACACCTCCAGCACGAGCGGGCTCCTGGGGATCCCCGGCCAGTCGAACTACGGAGCGGCCAAGGCCGGCATCGCCGCGTTCACCCAGATCGTGTCGATGGAGATGGCCAGGCACGGGGTCCGGGTGAACGCCATCGCCCCGGGGGCCAGGACGCGGATGACCGAGAAGACCTTCGGAGACCTGGGCACGCCGGAGGGATCGTTCGATCCACTGGCGCCGGAGAACGTCGGGCCGCTCGTGGTGTACCTGTGCTCCGAGGCGGCCGCGGGGATCACCGGACAGATCTTCGGGATCACGGGTGGTCTCGTCCAGCTATACCGGGGATGGACGCCGGTGGCGGAGGACGACAAGGGTGAGCGGTGGACGCCGGGGGAGCTCGCCGAGCGTGTCCCCGGCCTGTTCGACGATCGCCCCAGGGCCTACGCCCCGGAATCCTCGCCGCTCCGCCGCATCACGGGCCTCTCGGAGACCTGAGCACCCCGCCGTCATCAGCTGTCAGACCCTCCTCGTAGACTCTCTCCGGGGGTGACGAGATGACGACGGTAGAGCTGATCCTCGTCGGGCTTCTCTCCGTGGCGACCGTGGGCCTGATCTGGGCCCTTCGCCGGCGCGGGAGGGGCCCGGGAGACGACGATGCCCTGATCCGGGCCGAGCTGGCCCGCGTGGTCGACGCGGTGACCCGGCAGGGCCAGGACGAACGGGAGCTGCGGGGTGACCTGGGCAGGGTTCGGGAGCTGGTGGAGGGTCTTCGGGCCGGGGCGGAGGCTCGAACCCGGGCGGAGCAGCCCGTGTGGGAAGCCGTCCGGCGGCTCGAGGCGGTCCTGGCCGGGGGCGGCGCCCGCGGAAGGGCCGGGGAGAACCTCCTGGAGGAGGCGCTGTCGCACCTTCCGCCGGGCATCCTGGTGCGCGACTTCTCCGTGCGAGGTCGCCGGGTGGAGTTCGCGCTGGCCCTCCCGGATGGGCGGCGTCTCCCCGTTGACTCGAAGTGGGCGGCGATCCGGGAGCTCGAGGCGCTGGAGGGGGAGGACGATCCCGAGGTTCGCCAGGCCCTGGGCCGCAGGATCGAGGACGAGGTGGCCAGGAGGGCCCGGGAGATCGAGGCGTACCTCGAGCCCTCCCTCACCACTCCCTTCGCCGTCGCATGCGTCCCGGACGCGGCGCTGGGCGTGTGTCGAAAGGCCCATGCCGACGCTTTCGCGCGGGGCGTCGTGCTCGTCGCCTACTCAAGCGCGCTGCCGGTGCTGCTGGCGCTGTACGTGCTGGCTTCACGGTACGGCGGGGCGAGCGACGTCCAGGCCTGCCTGGCGGAGCTCGACACGGTGCTCGGCGCCATGGAAGGGACGCTCGAGCACAAGGTGACCAGGGCGACGACCATGCTGGGCAACGCGGTGCAGGATTGGCGAAACCATCTCGGCCGGGCCCGCGGAGCGCTGGCCAGCGCCCGGTCCGGTCCGGGTGAACCCGTCGACCTGCCCGGTCGGGACCAGACCCCGATCGTGCGCCTGGCCACCGGTCTTGTCGATGTTGAGGCGGGAGCCGAGAGACGGTAATCTCTCTTGATGCTAGGAGGCGGCGTGATCGGTGACTGACCGCGAGCGGTACCGACACCTCCGCCGGACCGA
>JBOGWD010000524.1:0-1241 GCA_050693275.1 Actinomycetota bacterium
CAGGTGATCGAGGTGCTCGAGCCCGCCGAGGACGTCATCACCGGGCTCCGGGCCCTGGAGGATCTCGCCGACGGAGTGGAGCGCCTGGCCGACCGGTGGCTCTTCTACACGGCCGACGGCGACACGCTGCTGGGCAAGGTCCGGGGCGTGGTGGCCGATCCCGGCGCGGTGTGGCTCCGCGGGGCCACGCTGGAGGACGTGTTCCTCCGGCTCACCGGACGTGGACTGCTGGAATGAGCGCGGGGTCCGCGACCATCATCCGCGTCCGGAAGACGCCGCTGTTCCGCATCCCCGACGTCCGCCTCGGGTCCGCCTGGCATCTGTGGCAGCGGAACGCCTCCATCTACCGGAAGACGTACAAGGTCAACATCCTGCCGAACTTCTTCGAGCCCTTCTTCTACCTGCTGGCCATGGGCATAGGCCTGGGGGCGTACTTGAGCGACCGGATCTTGGGCTTCGAGTACATCGACTTCATCGCCCCCGGACTCGCGGCCACCGCGGCGATGTTCGGCACCTCCTTCGAGGTGACGTTCAACTGCTTCGTGAAGATGCAGTTCGGCAAGATCTACGACGCGGCCATGGCCACGCCGCTCACGATCGAGGACGTCGGCCTGGGGGAGCTCCTGTGGGGGACGACCCGGGCCCTGATCTACGGGCAGGTGTTCGTGCTGATCGCGGCGGGGTTCGGCGTGGTGCACAGCCCCCTCGTCTTCCTCACGCCGGTGGCCATCACCATGATCGGGCTGATGTTCTCCGTCATCGGCCTGACGTTCACCGCGATCATCCCGCTGATCGACTACTTCACCTACTACTGGACCCTGTTCATCACCCCGATGTTCCTGTTCTCGGGGATCTTCTTCCCGGTCGACGGCCTGCCGACCTGGGCCCAGGTCCTGGCGTGGTTCATGCCCCTCCACCACGCCGTCAACCTGATGCGGGCGCTCACGCTCACGGGCGATGTCCGGGCAGCCCTCCTGGCCGCGGCGTGGATCGGCGTCCTCACAGCGCTGCTGTTCGTCCTGCCCCTGAACCTCCTGCTCCGCCGGCTGGTCAAGTAGGGCTCAGCCGGGACGACACCGCTGGGCGGCCTGGTCGAGCTGGCCCTGGACCCCGGCCATCTGCCCCTGGAGCTGCTCCCCCGCCGCGATGAGGACCTCGATCCGTTCCGCGTCCTCGGCGATCACGGCCTCGGTCAGCGCGGTCTGGTTGGCCAGGGTCTGCCGCTGGAGCTCGATGAGCTG
>JBOGWD010000525.1:0-5674 GCA_050693275.1 Actinomycetota bacterium
TCCTGTGGCTCGGCCTCGGGGCTCCCAAGCAGGAGATGTGGATGGCCAGCGTAGCGGGGAGGCTGGAGGTGCCGGTGATGATCGGCGTGGGGGCGGCCCTGGACTTCCTCGCCGGCAGCAAGCGAGCGGCGCCTCACTTCCTGATCGGGATAGGATTGGAGTGGTTGTTTAGGCTTGTCACCGAGCCCCGCCGGCTGTGGCGACGGTACCTCATCGGAAACACGCGCTTCCTCTACTTGCTCGCACGGGAGGCTCTGGTTCGGTCCGGAGTTTCTCGAAGGTCTACCATCAGAGGACGAGGTCAGTCCTGAGGAGGACGAGCGTGGAGGCCGGAATCCTGGAGCCGCCCTCGACAGGGTAGACGAAGGCAGTTCCGGAAGGGAGGACGTCATGCAGTCGACAACCTCGGACATTCCGGTCGTCATTTTGGCCGGCGGGCTCGGAACGCGACTACGAGAAGAAACGGAACGGGTGCCCAAACCCCTCGTGCAGATCGGTGAACAGCCGATCCTTTGGCACATCATGAAGTTCTATGGTCACTATGGGTTCCGTCGCTTCATCCTGTGCCTGGGGTACAAGAGTTGGCTGATCAAACAGTTCTTCCTGAACTACCGGGAACAGCTCGCCGATTTCACGATAGGGCTGGACGGTGACCATGAGCCGGCGTTCCAGAACGCGCACGGGAACGAGGACTGGGAGGTCACATGCGCCGAGACCGGCTTGCTGACTGCAACCGGCGCGCGATTGCGACGAGTGCGCCGTTACATTGACTCGGACATCTTTATGTTCACGTACGGCGACGGCATCGGCCGTGTGGACCTCAGGGCCCTGCTCGATTTCCACAGGTCCCACGGGCTGGTCGGTACCGTCACGGGGGTGCACCCCACCTCCCGCTACGGGGAGATGCGCACCGAGGGAAGCATGGTCCTTGAATTCAACGAGAAGCCCACCAAGCCGGAGGGCTATGTGAGTGGCGGGTTCTTCGTCCTCGGCCAGGAGATCTTCGACTACCTCAACGACGACCCTGATCTGTTCTTCGAGCGGGAGCCCCTCCAGAAGCTCGCTCGGGACGGTCAGCTGGCTGTGTACCCGCATGAAGGCTACTGGCTGGGCGTGGATACCTACAGGGACTTGGCGGAGATCAACGAGCTGTGGGAGTCCGGCGAGGCTCCCTGGAAGGTCTGGATTGACTGAGTCGAGCGACGAGAGCGGGAGGGCTAGGGGGGCTAGCCTTCGAACTGCCGAGGTTGATCTGCGGCAACTGCAGGTACCGAAGGTCGGTGCGGACCTGACCGAGGTGGTCGCCGAGGATGCTGCGCATATCTGTCGGAGGACGGGGAAGGGACTTGATCGCCTGGCCGGCCGCACTGTGCTCATCGCGGGCGGAGCGGGGTTCCTGCCGAGCTACCTCGTCGACGCGCTCGCACACGCTAACCGACACGTACTGGAAGAACCGTGCCGCGTTCTCTGTGTCGACAACCTGCGCACCGGCGTGGCCGGGCGCCTGGCCCATCTCAACGGACGAGACGACATCGTCTTCGTGAATCGCGACTTGATCGAGCCTCTGGAACCTGACGAGCCGGTGGATTACATCGTTCACGGAGCCAGCATCGCCTCGCCGACCTGGTATCGGCGGCATCCGCTCGAAACCATCGACGTGAACGTGATTGGCACTCGCCGACTGCTCGAACTCGCCCGCGACCGGAGCGTCGAGGGGTTTGTGTATCTAAGTTCGAGCGAGGTGTACGGTGATCCACCGCCCGAGCGTATTCCCACGCCGGAGGACTACTGGGGCAACGTGTCCCCCACCGGTCCTCGCGCCTGCTACGACGAGTCGAAACGACTTGCCGAAACACTGTGTGTAACGTACCAGCGCTTGTATGGGACACGCGTTGTCCTGGCCCGGCCGTTCAACGTCTACGGTCCCCGGCTTCGGCTGGACGACGGACGGGTCGTGCCGGATTTTCTCCGCGACGCGCTGCTGCGGCGGCCCATCACGCTGTACAGCGACGGGAGGGTGACCCGAAGTTTCTGCTATGTCGCCGACGCCGCTGTCGCCCTGCTCCTGCTCCTGACGACGGACGCGGCGGAGGGCCCGTATAACGTCGGAAACGACGAGGAGGTCAGCATTCTCCGACTCGCCGAACTGGTTGCTGAGCTTGCCAAGTCGCCCCATAAGGTGCGCCTCGCTGCCAGCGACGATCCCCACTACCTCACCGACAACCCACAACGCCGGTCGCCTGACCTCTCGAGGATCAAGGCAGCGATCGACTGGGAGCCGCTGGTCGACCTCCGCACCGGTCTCGAGCGCACACTCGCCTCTTACGCGGAAAGCGACGTGCGATGAAGGTGACGGTGGTGGGCTGCGGCTATGTCGGCCTCGTTACGGGGGTTGGCCTCGCCTCGCTCGGTCACGACGTGGTGGGCGTGGAGGTCGATGGCGAGCGTCGCGAGCGTATCGCCGCTGGGAGCCCGCCCTTCCATGAGCCAGGGCTCGCCGACCTTCTCGGCCGGGTGCTGAACAGCGGACGCTTCCGAGTGTCTGCGACCCTCTCGGATGCTCGTGACAGCGACGTCGTGCTGTTGGCGGTGCAGACGCCACCCCGCCCCGACGGCGCTAGCGATCTGCGGTTCCTGATCACAGCCGCTGAGGCACTGGTGGAGCAGTTCGCAAATGACGCTCGTCGTCGGGTGGTGGCCACGAGAAGCACCGTCGTGCCGGGCACGACCGACAGCGTGGTGGCGCCGATCCTTCGGGCACAGATGGAGATCGCCGTCGCGTCCAACCCCGAGTTCCTGCGGGAAGGCAGTGCCGTGGAGGACTTCTTGCGGCCCGACCGAGTGGTGGTCGGCTGCCACGACGTGTGGGCCCTTGAGGTGATGGCGGAGCTGTACTCTCCGTTGAATGGGCCGTTCATCGGCACGACACCGACTACGGCGGAACTGGCCAAGTACACATCCAACGCTTTCCTTGCCACACTGATCTCCTTCTCAAATGAGATCGCACGCATCTGCGAGTCCCTCCCGGGCGTGGACGTCGAGGACGTCCTCGGGATCCTGCACCAGGATCGGCGGTTGCGGCCTCAGGTCAATGGCCAGGTGGCCACACCCGGGATCCTTGCCTACCTCAAGTCTGGCTGCGGGTACGGGGGGAGCTGCCTACCCAAGGACCTCTCCTCCTTCATCGCCCAGCGGCACGCTGCAGGGGAGCGCGCCCCGCTGCTGGAAGCCGTGCGGTCGATCAACGACACTCAGCCGGAGCGGATCGTCGCCATGGCCTCCCGGGCGCTGGATGGCCTCGCCGGACGCACAGTGGCCGTATTGGGCGCTGCATTCAAGGCGGGGACCGACGATCTGCGTGATTCGCCTGGCCTGAAGACCGTCGAAGCGCTGCTCACACAGGGCGCCTCTGTTGTTATTTTCGACCCGCTGGTGGCACCCGAACTCCTCTCGCACCTCACCGGGCGTGGGGTACGCGTCGCAGCCAGCCTGGCGGACGCGGTGCGGCGGGCGGACGCGTGCCTAGTGACCACCAACGACCCGGCATTCCTCGAACTGGAGACACTCACGGCGTCTGCATCGGTACCCCCGGTGGTCGTCGATGGGCGTCGGATCCTAGCCCCGGAGCGGTTCGCCCATAGCATCTACCATGCCATCGGCCGGGGTGAGGCGCTCCAGGACGACGTCTCGGCACGCGGCATCGCCGACACCTAATTGCCCGACGCGCCACCCCGCCGCATGCACCCCCTGCTCGTACTGTCCTGCCCGTCGGGGATTGCGGGCAACATGTGGCTCGCCGGACTGCTCGGCCTGGGTGCCGACCGGGAGAGGATCCTCAGTCTACCGGCGACACTACGACTGGGCAGTGCACGCATCGATTGGACGCGGCGTCAGGATGGCGGCACGCTGTGGACCGACCTGGAGGTCGTGGACGTAGACCCAGCAATCGACGGCACATTCGACGATCTCGTAAGGCACCTGGAGCAGACCGAACTCCCGTCGGACCTTCGCGCCGCAGCCCGCGAGGTGCTCCACTGGCGCCGCCGCGGCGATGCGGGCACCGAGTTCTCCAGGCAACGGTTCTGGGGTGCTGAGTTTACTGACACCTTGATCGACGTGGTCGGTGGGGTACTCGCCTGGGACCTGCTGGGACGCCCACGCGTGACGACCACCGGGATAGTGGACGCGGGCACCGCGACCGAAGGAATCCGAGAAGTGCTCGGTCCGGTCCCTCACCATTCTGGTTCTTGTGCCGATCCGCTGGTAACTGCCACTGGTGCGGCACTGCTGCGGCACTTCTGGACGCCCGTCCCCGTCCCGGAGGAACCCCCGCTCGCCGCGTGTGAAATCCGGTCGACGTTCGCACGCCGCCACGGACTCGGTCCCATGGTTGCCTCCCTGCACGACAGCCCTGTGTAGTTCTCCCTTCCCACCCCGAGGGCCCTGAAGATCCGGGAGGGGGTAGGCTGGAGCCCCTTCGGGCCGCGACTGGCGCGGCGGCCCGATGGGCCACCGCAGCAGTTCACCAGCATGTCGTCAATCGACAAGGTCGACGAGCCGGGTCGCGACCTCGAGATCCCGCGGAGTGGCGACGTGGACGTTCGCCGGATCGCCCGGTACCACGGCCACGGGTTCACCGAGGGCCTCGACCAGCATGCTGTCCTCAACAGCTTGGGGCGCATGTGCATGGGCGGCTCGAAGCACCTCTGCACGGAAGGCCTGGGGTGTCTGCACGACGAAGAGCCCATTCTTCGGATGGCTCTCGACGACCCTCCTTTCCTCCACACGCTTGAGCACCTCCAATAGCGGCAGTCCGGGCACCGCTGCCGCAGCGCCGCGGCGGACCTCACCGATGACCGCGTCGAACAGTGACTTCGAAGCGAGGGGGTGCGCCGCGTCGTGGACGACGACGATGTCGGCGTCCGCGGGCACGACAGCGAGCCCGCATCGAGAGGAGTCAACCCGGGTCGCACCGCCGATGACCGTGGTCGCCACTGGCATCCGGACCTCTGCGGAACACGCGGGGAGGACGACGACGACCGCATCGCATGCGCTGCTCGCGGCGGCTATCGCGCGGTCAACGAGGCGAACGCCGGCCAGCGTCGCGAACTGCTTCAGGGACCCGAAGCGGCTGGCCGAGCCTGCGGCAAGGATGATCGCCCAGATTTCGCTTCTCACGTGTCACTCGCACGGCGACGAGGAGGCCATCGCTGATAATCGACCGACGCCGATTCTAAGACCTCTCACCGAGCTCGAACTCCCCGGAGCTCAGCACCCGTACTCCTCCCCTGCACCAGCGGAACCAAGGAACGACAACTAGGGTACCGGCTCCGATCGGTCGGCCGGCATGCCGTTCTGGATCGCGATCGCGGCTGCCTCGAGCCGGGAGTGAACCCGCAGCTTCACGAGCACGTTCTGGATGTGCGTCCGCGCCGTCTGCGGGCTGATGACCAGCGCCGCCGCGATGCTCTGATTGTCGCCGCCCTGGGCAAGGAGGTTGAGCACCTCCCGCTCCCGGAGGGTGAGTCGGGCGAGTCTGTGTCCGGCCTGATCCTGGGTCCGGGCCCGCCGTATGAGGCGGTCGAGGAGGCGACCCAGCAGGTGAGGCGGAACCAGGGTCTCTCCCCGGTGGATCTGCCGGATCGCCGCCACCAATTCCTTGAGCCGATGGCCC
>JBOGWD010000526.1:0-4929 GCA_050693275.1 Actinomycetota bacterium
GCCACGGGGAACTCCTCGCTGAACCCGTACCCACCGTGCACCTGGACGGCCTGGCGGGCGCAGGTCACGGCGATCTCGCTGGCGTACAGCTTGGCCAGCGAGGCAGCCGCCTTGTAGGAGCGGCCCCGGTCACGCAGCCACGCGGCCTTGTACGTGGCCAGCCGAGCCGTCTCCACGCCCACCGCCATGTCGGCGATCTTGAACTGCATCCCTTGGAACGCCCCGATCGGTTTGCCGAAGGCCGTGCGCTCGTTGGCGTACTTGAGGCTCTCCTCGAGGGCTCCCTGGGCCAGTCCCACCCCGAGAGCGGCGATGGCGATCCGCCCGTCGTCCAGGATCTCCAGGAACTGGGCGAAGCCCCGGCCCCGCTCCCCCAGGAGGTTCTCCTCCGGGACGCGACAGTCGTTGAACGCGAGCTCGTGCGTGTCCGAGGCGTGCCACCCGATCTTCCGGTACGACTTCCCCACCGCGAAGCCCGGCGTGTCGGTCGGCACGATGATCCCCGAGATCTCCTTCGAGCCGTCGTCGCGCCGCCCGGTCAAGGCGGTGATCGTGGCCACCCTGGAGATCGGCGTCCCGCTGTTCGTGATGAACGCCTTCGAGCCGTTGATGACCCACTCCCCGCCCTCGAGCGCGGCCGTCGTTCCGGTGGCCTCCGCGTCCGTCCCCCCTCCAGGCTCGGTCAGGCCGAACGCGCCGAGGATCTCGCCCCGGGCCATGGGCACGAGCCACCGGCGCTTCTGGTCCTCGCTGCCGAAGCGGAAGATCGGGTTGGCCCCCAGGCCGACGGCGGCCTCCAGCGTGATGGCGATCGAGGAGTCGACCCGGGCCAGCTCCTCGATGGCCAGGATCAGCGTCAGGAAGTCGGCGCCCTGCCCGCCGTACTCCTCGGGGAAGGGCAGCCCGAACAGGCCCAGCTCCGCCATCTGCTCCACGATGTCCATGGGGAGCTCGCCGGCGCGGTCCATCTCCTCGGCGCGGGGAGCGACGACGTCCTCGGCGAACCGGCGGACGGCCTTGCGGAACTCCTCCTGCTCGGGGCTGAGGTCGAAGTCCACGGCCGAGAGCCTAGCGCACCGCTGCCAGGACCCCCCGGACCTGCTCCGCCTCGTAGAAGGCCCGGACCCACTCGGCCTCCTGGAGGACCTTCCGGGCCCTGGCCACCTCCTCGTCGCCCCCGGCGGCCTCCGGACCGAACAGGCAGAGGATCCACCAGACCGAGATGGCCGCGGCCCGCTCGTGGCCCAACTTGCGGTCCACGTCCAGGGCCTCCAGGGCCAGCTCCCGGGCCGCCTCGAGCTGCCCCGAGGCGAACCCGATCAGCGATCTCGCCCAGATCAGCGCGGTCCGGTCGCCCGGACCGGTCCCGGGATCCGGGAGCTTGGGGTCATCGACCACCGTTCGGGCCTCCTCCAGCCGGCCCCGGAGGGCCAGGACGATGGCCAGCTCCGCCGCCGTCCACATGATCAGCACGCGGTCGCCGAGGTCCACGCAGATGTCGCGGGCCTCACGGAGATCGGCCTCGGCCTCCTCGTAGCGCCCCAGCAGCCTGAGCACGGTGCCCCGGTCTCCCAGCGCCGACGCCAGCTCCCAGCGCGCCCCGAGCTCCCGGTAGATCGTCACGGCCTCGTTCGAGCAGGCCAGGGACTCCCCCAGTCGCCACATGGCCCGGAACGCGTTGCTCCGCCGCTCCTGGGAGGTGGCCACCGTGAACGGGTCCCCGATCTCTCGGCCCACGGCCAGCGCCTGATCCGCCAGGTCCAGGACGCCCGGGGGGTTTCCCTCGGCGGAGGTCACCCCGGCCAGCGCGATGAGGGCCCGGGCCTCGCCCCACCGGTCCCGCTGGGGATTCTCCCGGGCGATGCGGAGAGCCTGGTCGAAGGTCCGCCGGGCCGCCTCCATGTCCTCCCGCCAGTACCCCACCCACCCCGCCATGAGCAGGGTCCGGGCCACGGCCCAGGGCTCGCCGAGCTCCTCCGCGGCGACCAGGGCCCGTTCGAACATCTCCTCGGCCCGGTCGATGTCGCCGTGGATGTTCAGCACGATGTCGGCCAGGAAGCGCCCGGCCAGCGCCCCCGTCCACGGATCGCCGTCGGCCCGCTCCAGGGCCTGGGTCAGGGCGGCCTCGGCCTCCTCGTACTCCCCCAGCCAGTACCGGGCCTCTCCGATGCCGGAGAGGATCCTGGACTCCTCCCGCCCCCACTCGTCCTGTGGTCCCGCCATGGCCAGGGCCCGCTCGTACAGATCGACGGCGGCCCGGGACTCCAGGCGCCGCCGGGCCAGGTCCCCGGCCCGGCGGAGGGCGGCCTCGGCCCTCCGGGCCGGCTCGCGCTCGCCCGGATCGAGGTCGAGGGCGGCCCGGGCGGCCTCCTCCAGGTGATAGGCCACCTGCTGGGCGTGCCGCTCGGCGGCCTCGAGCTCGTCGAGGCTCTCGGCAACGCGCTCGTGGAGCCGTCGCCGCTCCCGCTTGGCCAGGCTGTCATAGGCGACCTCGCGGAGCAGCTCGTGCCGGAACCGCCACCGGCCCCTGACGTCCTCGTCCCGGACCAGCAGCTCCTCGTCCTCCAGGTTGGCCAGCACCTCCGGGTTCGCCTCGGCCACCAGGGCCAGCTTCGACTCGTGGAACGCCCCGCCGGGGAAGATGGAGGCCACCCGGATCAGGTTTCGGGCCGGCTCCGAGAGGTGATCGATCCGGGAGGCCGCCACGGCCTGGACCGTGGGGGGCAGGAGGTCGGATCGGACCCTCCCGGCGTGGGTGTGCGCGTCGGCCTCGTGGAGCATCATGCCGGTGGTCTCCACGATGAAGAAGGGGTTCCCCCCGGCCTGACGGGCGATGCGGTCCGCCGTGACGTCGTCGATGGGGGTCCCGGCGGCCGCCGACGCGAGATCGCGCGACTCCGCGAAGCCGAGCGGCTCAAGCCGAAGGACCATGGCGTCCGGAGCCCCCGTGCCCCAGGCCGGACGCTGCCGCAGCAGGTCCTCCCGAGCCACGGCCACCACCGTGAGCGGGAGCCTCCGACCCCCCCGCACCACCTCCTCGACGAGATCGAGCAGCGGCGGCCGGGCCAGATGCAGGTCCTCCAGAACCATCACCACCGGCGCGGCGCGGGCCAGCCCCGCCACGAACGACAGGAAGCCGGCCCGGATCTCGGCGGCCCGGTACGGGGTCCGCTCGCGACCCTCCTCGCCGATCCCCAGGAGGAGACCGAGCTGCGCGGCCACGCGCTCGACATCGCTCGCGTCGCAGCATCCGGCGATCACCTCCTCCAACCTCGTGCGGAGCTCCGACTCCGGGGCATCGCCGCCGACGCCGAGGCGCCTGCGGACCATGTCCACGAGCGGGGCGAACGTGGGATCCTCGCCGAACTCGCTGGCCCGGCCGAACATCACCACGGACTCCTCGGGCACGCCGGCCAGGAGCTCCTGGACCAGACGGCTCTTCCCGATCCCGGGCTCGCCCACCATGGTGACCAGATGGGCCCGGGAGGCCTCCATCGACCGCTCGAAGGCTCCCCGGATCAGGTCGAGCTCCCTCCGCCGTCCGACCAGGGGGATCGTCCGGCGCGAGGACCGGGGGGACAGGGACAGCACGGGACAGGCCGAGGGCTCGTCGGCGAACCCCTTTGCCGCGACCCGGCGGGATTCACCGAACGTCGCGGCGTGCCTGGTGAGCAGCCACGTGGTCTCCCCGACCAGGACCTCGCCGGGTTCCGCGGCCTCCTGGAGCCGGGCGGCCAGGTTCACGGCCGCCCCCGACACCAGGAAGTCGTCGGCCGGAGCCATGCTGGCCACCACGGCCCCGGTGTTGATCCCCACCCGGACCCGCAGCGGCGCCTCCAGCCCCAGCCGCTCCCCGAGCCGCTCCACCCGATCCCGGATCGACAGCCCGGCCCGGACCGCCCGAAGGGCGTCGTCGTCGTGGGCGTGGGGGAGGCCGAACACGGCCATCACGGCATCCCCCACGAACTTCTCGGCCCGGCCTCGCAGCGAGGACAGCTCGTCCGAGGAGAGCCGGTAGAAGGCCGCCATCACCTCGCGGAAGCGCTCCGGGTCCAGGCCGGCGGCCAGCTGGGTGGACCCGGCCACATCGGCAAACAGGACCGTGACGAGCTTCCGCTCCTCCCCGGCGTCCTCCTCCTGGGCCACCCAGGCCCCGCAGCGGGGGCAGAACCGGGCGTCCTGGGGAAGCGGCGTGCCGCACCGTTCGCACGTCCTCGCGCTCACGGCTTGAGGATACGGGACGACGGTGACGGCTAGGACGTGTCTCCTTATTCGGCGGCCCACGTGAGTGCGGCGGCCTCGCGGTTCAGGGGATGCCATCGAATGATTCGGAAACCGTGCTTGATGGCTGACCGGAGGGACGAGTCGAAACAGATGAGAGAACTCGTCTCACGGTGTCCGCGAGGGCCTCGGTCAGGTGCCGACGTAGGCCGCGAGGTGCTCGCCGGTGAGGGTGGAGCGGGCGGCGACGAGGTCGGCGGGTGTGCCCTCGAAGACGATCCGGCCGTCGTCGTGGCCGGCGCCGGGGCCGAGGTCGATGATCCAGTCGGCGTGCGCCATGACCGCCTGGTGGTGCTCGATGACGATGACCGACTTGCCGGAGTCGACGAGCCAGTCGAGCAGGCCGAGAAGCTGCTCGACGTCGGCGAGGTGGAGGCCGGTGGTCGGCTCGTCGAGGACGTAGACGCCGCCCTTCTCGGCCATGTGGGTGGCCAGCTAGAGCCGCTGCCGCTCGCCGCCAGACAGCGTAGTGAGCGGCTGGCCGAGGCTCAGGTAACCGAGCCCGACGTCGGCGAGCCGGTCGAGATGGCGTGCGCGGCCGGCGTGCGCGCCTCGCCGGCGCCGAAGAACTCCTCGGCCTCGGTCACCGAGCGAGCACCTCGCTGATGTCGCGGCCGCCGAGGTGGTGGTCCAGCACCGATGCCTGGA
>JBOGWD010000527.1:0-1315 GCA_050693275.1 Actinomycetota bacterium
GGGCGGGCGACATGCGTACTCCCGGTTCTTGAGTGACACTGGGGCACCAGAGAGTAGAATTACATCAACGTGATTACATCAGGTTCGCTCAACTGGCTCGACGACTCCTGCTGGCGCTGCGGTTCGGAGCAGGTTAGGCCGGACGAGGGTGGCCGGCTGCTGTGCGTGCCATGCCGGACGGAAATCTTCGGCTCACCATCCGCCGAGAGCGGCTTGGCCATCTCACTTCGCCTGTACTGGGAGTCGCATCCGCTCGAACGGTGCTGGGGATGTATGGCTCGGCCGGTGGATTCCGAGGACGACCTGGGGCTGTGCCTGCGGTGCCACATGGCCATCAACGCAGGAACAGCGAAACGGATCGCCCACGAGGTGCCTCCTGGGGCTGTCGCCAGCGATCCGTCCCGCTGACTGCTCAGACCGTCCTACTCGTAGTGGAACCTGGTCTTGAGCAGGCCCGTCCGACCGAACATGTAGTTGACCGGCGACCTCTTCGCCCCCTCCTCGATCACCTCTCGGTCCTGGCGGGAGAGGTCGCCCCTGGCGACGACGTCGACCTCGACGGCCTTCAGCGTGTCGTCCCAGTCACTGGGCTCCTTCGCCCCGGTGATCGGCCCCGGATCCACGTCCACGCGCGCCTTGACCTCGAGGCCTTCTAGGTTCACGCTCCGTCGAGCGCAGTTCAGTACGACCGCCTCGGTCACGCAGGAGGACAACGACATCAGCGCCGCTTCCACGGGCTCGATTCGGTCGTCCGCGCCGACGACTCCGATGGCGTCTCCTACCTCCTTCCACGAACCGAGCTGCACCGAGAAGTCGCGCGTCGGCTTCTCAATGGCCTGGCCGCCAAGGCTCCACCGGCCCACCTTGCCGAGATTCCCCAGCCCCCTCCCTTCCCAAAGGGTCTGGGCCTCGATGCCAAGCGTGAAGCTCGTAGGCGAGGCCGCGTACTCTTTGTTGAAGCCTTCCAGTTGGCGGGTCTCTACGCCCTCCACTGGCATGTGGAACACCCCTTTCTGCTGCCCCTGTCTGTTCGGCGGCGCTCGGGCCCTGCCGGCCTGTCTGCTCCATCACCTCCTCTCTGTTCGCCGGTTCCGCGCCGGTCGGCCGATAGAAACCGGGACAGACGTCGCCAGTTCCACGATAGGCCTGGGAGCCTCCTCGGGTCAAGCGGAGACGAGAGTGGCAGAAACCGTGTTCCACGCAGAGGGAGGCCAGGACCTGGCTGACGAGTCCCGCTGGGAACACCCACCTCTACGCCCGTGGGGCCGGACACAGCCAGCAGGAGCGTCTAGCCGGCCGCCAAGCCTGCGTGGGA
>JBOGWD010000528.1:0-4015 GCA_050693275.1 Actinomycetota bacterium
GTCCCGGATGCGCCACCACTCGCTTCGACTGGCAGACGGGCACGACTGGGGTCGCGGTGAGGGTCGCTTCCAACGAATGGGGGGAAGGGACGGCGCACTTCTCGGTACCGTGGCCCCCCCTCCCGGAGCGGCCGCGCCTGGTGGACCGGATCGTGGAGTCGATGCGGGCGCAGCCCCGGCTGACCATCGTCGAGCGCGTGTACAGCGGCCCGGGTGCCTCGGCGAGGACGACCGGCGAGATCTCGGGAGAGGATTTCGTGAGCCAGGAGCTATACGCCGCGGGCGGGGCCACCGACGTCCGACCGCTGCCCTCGTCCTCCCGTCTGCGGAGGCTGACCCTGTACCTCCCGGGGTCCTCGATCTGGTACCTGCTGGAGTTCGGGCCCGACCACCTGCTCCAGAGGGAGACCATCGTCAGCCCCGGCCACCAGATCGAGCGGAGCTTCTCCTACCCGCAGGGGCCGCGGTAATGATCCCACCGGGCGGACCGGGATCGCCGGAATGGCCGTGAACCCGGCGCTGCGGGCGCCGGAGCGGGGGTGAACTACTACTCCCCGTCGTAGAATGTGGCCCCGTGGAAGGGAGTACGAGGTAATGGTGGCCTATCTGTCCTGGCGGGTGGACGCGTACCGGGAGTTCCTGGGAATCCCCTTCTTCCCCCACGGCCTGCTGATCGGCGCCGGCTTCCTGGCCGGGTCCTGGCTGATGTCGAGGTACACGCGGCGCCGGGGGATCCCGAGCGAGGTCCTCTGGGACGTGGTCCTGTGGGTCCTGATCGGTTCGCTGATCGGCACCAGGCTGGTCTGGGTCCTCGGGAACTGGTCGGCCCTGAGCTCGCCCCTCGAGGTGTTCATGATCTGGCACGGAGGGATGACCCTCTACGGCGGGATCCTGGGCGGCCTGGCCGCGGGAATCTGGCGGCTTAGGAAGCACCGGCTGCCGATCCTCTCGATGCTGGACTTCGCCGCCCCCGGCCTGGCCCTCGGCCTCGTCTTAGGCCGGGCCAGCGACCTGGTCACCGGGGACCACCTCGGCAAGCCGACCTCGATGCCGTGGGGGTTCAGGTACATCGGGGACAACGCCCCGGGGATCGATCCGCCTCTGGGGACGGTTGTCCATCAGGTCGCCCTGTACGACCTCCTGAGCGTGACAGTCCTGCTGCTCGTCTTGGTCGCTTTCCTCCGCAAGCCCCGAGCCCCTGGCTCCGCGGCCACGCTGTTCGCGCTGTGGTACGGGGCGGGGCGGATCGGACTGGACTTCCTCCGCACCGACCCGATCCGCGCGTTCGGGATGACCGGGACACAACTGGCCTCGGTGGTCCTGGTCACCGCGCTGCTGGTATGGCTCGCGGTGAGCGCCCGGCGTCGAGGGAAGCCTGCGAGCCTCGAGGACTGGCCCCAGGCGGCTGCGGCCGGGGCCGACTTACCCTACTACTTCGGGTAGTATCCGAGGAAGGTCACGATGGGGACCGAGCGAGAGCCGTGGGGGTCGCGGTACCGGCTCGCTCGGGCCTGGGCCGTGATCCTGCCGGTCCTCTTCGTCGTCCTCCTCGTCGCGGCGATCCGTGAGTTCCAGGGTCAGGGGCCGGCGCCGGTCCGATCCGCCCAGAGGGGCGGCTCTCCCTCTCAGGGCCTGGCTGTGGACCGCCCTGCCAGCCCGTTCGAGCTCTCGCTCCTCGGCCAGCCCGGGAGCGTCGCTCTCGAGGACTTCGCCGGTCGGGTCGTGTTCCTCAACTTCTGGGCGTCGTGGTGCCCGTCGTGCCGGAAGGACGCTCCGCTCATGCAGGGCCTGTGGGAGGAATACGGCCCTCGCGGCGTGCAGTTCCTGGGGGTGAACGTGAACGACACCCGGGAGGACGCGGTGGCCTTCGAGCGGGAGTTCGGGATCACCTTTCCCAGCGTGTTCGACCCAGTCGGAGAGCTTGCGGGCGAGTATGGAGTCGTGGGGATCCCCACAATGTTCGTCATCGGTCCCGACGGGCGGATCGATTACCGGTTCCAGGGGAGGGTCGACCCCGGTCGGTTCCGCTCCGTCATCGACGAGATCTTGGTGAGAGAGGGCCCCTGAGCGTTCTCGGACCTTGGGCGTTGGCGCTGGTGGCGGGGATCGTCTCATTCACCTCGCCGTGCTGCCTACCGCTCATGCCCGGGTACGTCTCCTACGTCGGCGGCGTCGCCGGCGGGGAGGTCGGCACGGTCCAAGTCCGGCGGCGGGTGGTGGGCGCCGCGGCGCTGTTCGTCCTCGGATTCGCCACGGTGTTCACGGTGCTGGGAGCAAGCGCCTCCCTACTCGGGTCGTTCCTGCTGGCCAACCGCCCTGTCCTGGTGAAGGTGGCGGGTGGGGTCATCATCCTGATGGGGCTGGCGGCTCTGGGCCTCGTCCGGATCCCGTTCCTGTATAGGGAGGCCAGGGCGGACCTGACCCGGATCCGTCCCGGTCCCCTCGGCGCGGTCCCGCTGGGGATGGCCT
Organism: Actinomycetota bacterium; assembly: GCA_050693275.1. Lineage (GTDB taxonomy): Bacteria > Actinomycetota > UBA4738 > UBA4738 > CALAEC01 > CALAEC01. The sequence continues at coordinate 2,470 of JBOGWD010000528.1, forward strand.
TCGCCATCGGGTGGACCCCGTGCATCGGGCCGGTGTTGGCGGGGATCCTCACGGCGGCCGCAGCCACAGGGACCGTGTGGTCCGGGGCATCCCTACTGTTCGTGTACTCCCTCGGCCTGGGGATCCCGTTCATGCTGCTGGCCCTCGGCTACCTCAGGGCGGGCAGGGCGTTCACATGGCTCCGGCGCCACGGTCGGGGGATCGAGGTGGCCGGCGGCGCGCTGCTGGTGGTGATGGGCGTGCTGATGATCACCGGCCACTGGCTCGGGCTGTTCACTCCGCTGCTGCCCTGGTTCGCCCGTACCGGGTGGCCCCCGAACTAGACGAGGATCCCGGGCTGTGGGCGGGGTGAGGCCAGGAACCGCCGGGAGCGCCGTGCCCGGGGAGCGTACCCACCAGCCCGAGCGACCTCTCGGCGGGCGCGGTCGCGATCTCCCATCGGCGATCGGGAAGTTCCTCGGAAGAGGCGCCCTGGCGTTCGGGGGCGGGCTGGCCCTGGCCCTTGCGTTCCCGCCGTTCGGGGCGGGGATCCTCGCCGTTCTCGCTCCCGCCGCCCTGATGGCGGCCATCGCGGTGGCTCGTCCCTTGACCCGGGTGGCCGCCGGCTTCCTGTTCGGCTTGGGATTCTTCGGGCTGCTCCTGCTCTGGGCCGTCCGCTTCGGCTTCATCGCCTGGGGGGCCCTCGTGGTCACCGAGTCCGCCTTCGCCGCGCTGTTCGCGTGGGTCGCGGGACCCCTTCTCGGGCGCGCGTCGCTCGTCTCGTTGATGGGAGCGTCCGCTCTCTGGGTCCTCGTGATGGAGGTGGCAAGGGGGCGCGTCCCGTTCGGGGGGTTTCCGTGGGGCTCTCTCGGGTACCCCCTGGTCGGGACGCCCCTGGAGCTGGTGGCGCCCCTGGCCGGCGGGGTCGGCGTCTCCTGGCTGGCCAGCTTCGTGGCGGCGGCGAGCTTCTGTGTGGTTCGCCGTCAGATCCGGCACGCGGCCATCGGGCTGGCCCTCGCGGGCGCCGCCGTGGCCGGCTCGATGCCGTTCGCCGGTTCGAGTATCCGAGGGGCCGGCCTCCGCGTGGCCATCGTGCAAGGAAACGTCCCGCTCCATGACGGACCGGGCTCGCCGGAGCCGACCGCGCGCATCCTCGCCGATCACGTGGCTCTCACCCGGACGCTGTCGCCGGGGTCCGTGGACCTGGTGGTGTGGCCGGAGGGAGTGGTCGAGCCCGCCGGCGATCCTCCCGCGGCTGGCCGGCCCGCCCCCGACCCGCTCGTGGAGGTGGCCCGGCGAGCGGATGCCTGGGTGGTGGCAGGGGTCCTGTCGGATGCCGGGCCCGGGAGGTTCAGGAACTCCGTCGTGTCGGTGAGCCCGTCCGGCAGGGTGGCGGGTATTTACCACAAGCAGCGAGCTGTGCCCTTCGGGGAGTACGTTCCCTGGCGACGGCTCCTCGGCTTCTTCAGGGCCCTCGACGCCGTCCCCAGGGACATGATCCCGGGCCCCGGGGTCCGCTTGCTGCCGGTCTCCGGGGGGAGGGTGGGAACTCCGATCTCGTACGAGG
>JBOGWD010000529.1:0-11983 GCA_050693275.1 Actinomycetota bacterium
CTTGCGTGCCCGTGCCAGACTCGTTGTCGGAGCCAAGGGGACCTCCTTCCCCGTGAGTGGTTGCTCAACGGGGGGAGCATCCCCCTGGCTCCTTCTCATGTGTGGGAGGCTGTCGGAGTGTCCACCCTTATCGTGGGCAGTACGGCCTAGCGCAAACCGCGGCCGGCCCGATGGCCTTCCCCGCGGCATGGCCGTGCTGGCGATCGACGCGGGCACCACGGGCGCCTCCGTGCCCGTGGTCGGCATCGCCGGCGACCAGCAGGCGGCCCTGGTGGGCCAGGCCTGCTTCGAGCCCGGCGACGCCAAGAACACCTACGGGACCGGGATCGTTCGTGCTCCTCAACACCGGACGGGATGCGCCCGAGGTGCCGGGCTCCTCACCACGGTGGCGTACTCCGACGGAGGGAGCGCGCTACGCGCTGGAGGGCTCGATCTTCGCCACCGGCGCGGCCATCCAGTGGCTGCGGGACGGCCTGGGGATCATCGACGCCGCCGCCGAGGCGGGGCCGCTGGCCGACTCGGTCCCGGAGACGGGCGGCGTCTTCTTCGTGCCGGCGCTGGTGGGGCTGGGGGCGCCCTGGTGGGACCCCTACGCCCGGGGCACGATCGTCGGGATCACCCGGGGAACCACTCGGGCCCACGTGGTTCGGGCCGCGGTCGAGGCCATGGCCTACCAGCCCCGGGACGTCGTGGATGTGATGACGGCTTCCGGCGGCGTGGCGCCGACCTCGCTCAAGGTCGACGGCGGGGGCAGCGCCATGGACGGGCTCTGTCAGTTCCAGGCGGACCTGCTCGATGTGAGCGTCCGGCGGCCGGTCGTCCAGGAGACCACGGCGATGGGAGCCGCGTTCCTGGCCGGCCTCGGAGCGGGCGTGTGGTCCTCGAAGGAGGAGGCCGCCTCCGCGTGGACGTTCGACCGGGAGTTCGTCCCCGGGGACTCGGCCGAGGCGGACCGCCGGTACGCCGGGTGGCGGCGAGCCGTGGAGCGGTCGCTGGGCTGGGATCGAGAGGGCGGTTAGCGGGGTCGGTTGGATGACGCCGACTCGGGGACGGCCAGGGCGGCGGCCCCCTCGGCCCGGCCGGCCTTGACCTTCGAGGCGTACTCATCGACGTACTCCTGCCCGGAGAGCATCATGATCTCGTACATGATCTCGTCGGTGACCGAGCGAAGCACGAACCGGTCCTTGGGGCGATCGAAGTAGCGCTCGAACATCAGCGGCTTGCCGAACTCCACCTTGACCTTGCCCGACAGCCGGGGCACCTTCGCCTCCAGCGGCATGATGTCCTCGCTCCCGCGGATCGCCACAGGGATCACCGGGACCCGGGCTTCCAGGGCCATCCGGGCCACCCCGGTCTTGCCCCGGTACAGCCGGCCGTTGGGGCTCCGGGTGCCCTCAGGATAGATCCCCACTGCCCGACCCTCCCGCAGGGCCTCGATCCCGGCCTGGATGGCGGCCTCTCCTGCCGACCCGCCCTGCCGTCGCACGGGGATCACGCCCGTGGCCCTGAAGAACCACCGGGTCCGCCACGACTCGAAGTAGTCGGCCTTGCCCAGGAACACCACCGGCCTCGGGCACACCAGCGGCATGAACAGGCTGTCCACGAACGACAGGTGGTTGGCGGCCAGGATGAAGCCCCCCGTCCGGGGGATGTTCCGGAGCCCCCTGGCCCTGGGCCGGTAGATCAGCCTGAGCAGGGGTCCCAGGAGGATGTGCTTCATCAGCCAGTAGAACATCTGCCTCACCTTCGGGGCGCCCGTGGCCTTGCCGTCCTCTACCCTATTAGACTCGGCCTTGAGGCAGCAAGGGTACCCGGAACCTGGAGGAACCGGACGAATACGGTCCTGGCGCTGGGCACGCTGGAGGTGGCGTTCATCGCCTTCGTGGCGACCATGAGCGCCCTGGCCGGCCTGTTCGCCCTGTACGTCGTGCTCCAGAACTTTCGGAACCCCTCCCGCCCCTCTCCCTGAACGCGGAGGCGCGCCCGTGGCCGAGAAGAAGAAGGTCCTGCTGGTCGAGGACGACGAGTCCGTCCGCCAGCTCGTCCGGGTCACGCTCCAGATGAACGACTACGAGGTGGTGGAGGCCAAGGACGGGCTGGAGGGCCTCCTCATGCTCGACATGCACCGCCCCGACGCGGTGGTCCTCGACCTGATGATGCCGGACGTGGGTGGGGAGCGGATGCTGGCCCAGCTCCGGGCCACCGAGGAGACCAAGCGAACGCCGGTGGTCATCATCACGGGGAAGCCGGAGGTGGCCCCCGAGGTCATCGGGCTCGTCGGCCGGGAGAACTTCTTCCCCAAGCCTTTCGACCCGGACGCAGTCATCGCCCGGCTCGAGGCCATGCTTCGATGACGGACCGGATCCGGCCGGGGTGCGGGCCCTTCTCCTTCGAGGGGGGCCCGATCGGCCTCCTCCTTCTCCACGGGTTCACCGGAAACCCCTCCAGCCTCCGGCGCATCGGCGAGTGGCTGGCCGCTCGGGGGCACGCGGTGTCCTGTCCCCTCTATCCCGGCCACGGAAGGACCTGGCAGGAGCTCGGCCGGGCACGGTGGCGGGACTGGGTCGCCGAGGCGGAGATCTCGCTGCAGCGGCTGTCGGGGGACGTGCAGGGTGTGGTCATCCTGGCCCTGTCCTTCGGCGCGGGGGTGGGGCTGCACCTGGCCGCGAGGCACGCGGACATGGTCAAGGGCGTGGCCCTGGTGAATCCGTACGTCAGGGATCGCCGTCTCCTGGTAGCCCCGGCGCTGTGGCCGCTGATCCCCTCCGTGAAGGGGATCGGCAACGACATCAACAAGGCCGGGGAGGACGAGCTCCCGAACGAGCGGATCCCGGCCCGGGCCCTGGCCGAGGTGGCCAGGTTCTTCCGGGTGGTCAAGGCGGAGCTTCCATCGATCCACCAGCCGCTCCTGGTCTTCGACTCCCTCGAGGATCACGTCGTCCCGAAGGGGACCACCGAGTGGGTCCTGGAGCGCGTCGGCTCCGAGCGGAAGGAGCTGGTGCGGCTGCCGAACTCCTACCACGTGGCCACGCTGGATCACGACGCCGAGCTGATCTTCGAGCGGACCCACGAGTTCGCCGAGGCCGTGGTGGCGGCGCACGGCGCTCGCTGACTCAGCCCTCCAGCTCCAGGTCCGCCAGCACCGGGAGGTGGTCGGAGAGCCGGACGAACGGCTCGCCGCCGACCCAGGCACGCTGGACGGCCACCCCCTCGGACACGAACAGGTAGTCGATCCGGTCCCGGGGCTCCCACGCGGGGAAGGTGGGCCCACGCTCTCGGGCCACGTCCCAGTACCTGGCGGCGATCCAGGAGGCCGCGGGCTCGTCGGGCCCCTCGTTGAGGTCGCCCCCCAGGAGGATCGGCTCGCGCCCGGCCAGCAGGTCGGTGAGCTCGCGGGCGTGCTCGGCTCGCTCCTCGCCCGACAGCCCCAGGTGCAGCGCGCCCACGGTGACCCGCGTGCCACCCCGCCCGATGATCGTCAGGACCACGCCCCGGCGGAACGTCTTCCGGCTTCGCCCGAACACGACCTTGCCCGCGTCGACGACCCGCCAGGGGCGGCGGGTCAGCACGGCGTTGGGAAGCGGCCTCCACAGGCCCGTGCCGGACGCGCCCTCCACCCCCGCCCTCCGGGCGAACCCGCGGAGGTGGAACCCGAGGTAGCGGGTCTCGTTGAGGAGCAACAGGTCGGGCTCGACGTCGGACACGACCGCCGCGATCCGCTTCGTGCCGGCCCGGAAGCCGTGCACGTTCCACACCATGGCCCGCAGCCGCATGGCTGCGGTCAGTCCCGGGTCAGCGTGGTGCCGGCCTGGCCCTGGAGGGCCTCGGGGGCATCATCGAGGGAGCAGATCACCGCTCGCTCCCCGCCCTCCCGGACGAACGTGGCCGCCGCCTCGACCTTGGGTCCCATCGATCCGGTGGGGAAGGTGCCGTCCTCCAACCCCCGCACCGCGTCGTCCGGGTCGAGCCGGTCGATCAGCCGCTGGTCGGGGGAGCCGTAGGCCTCGTAGACGCCCTCCACGTCGGTGCAGATCAGCAGGACCTGCGCCTCCACGTCGCGGGCCAGGATGGCCGAGGCCAGGTCCTTGTCGACCACGGCCTCCACCCCCACGAGCTTCGGCCCTTCCTCGATGACCGGCACGCCTCCCCCACCGCAGCCGATGACCACGACGCCGCTCTCGGCCATCTGCCTGATGACCGGCGCCTCCACGATCGAGTAGGGCTTCGGCGAGGGCACCACCCGGCGCCACTGGCCCTCGGGGCCGGGCGCGACGTGCCACCCGCGCTCGCCTGCCAGGCGCTTCGCCTCGGCCTCCTCGTAGTGGGGCCCGATCGGCTTGGTCGGGTTCTGGAAGGCCGGGTCGTCCGCCGGCACGCGGGTGAACGTGATGACCGTGGCCACCGGTCGCTCCGTGCCCCGCTCGTAGAACACATCCCCGATGGTGACCTGGAGCAGATACCCGATCTGGCCCTGGCTCTCCGCTCCGCAGACGTCCAGCGGCATCGGGTGCACCCAGTCCCGGGCGGCCTCGTTCTGGAGGAGGATCCGCCCCACCTGCGGACCGTTGCCGTGCGTGACCACGACCTCCCACCCGAGTGCGGCCACGTCGGCCACCCGTTCCGCGGCCATGCGGGCGTTCTTCCGCATGACCTCGGCGGAATCCTCGTCGCCGCGGCGAAGCAGCGCGTTCCCGCCGAGGGCGATCACGACGCGAGCCATCGCTAGCTCCGGATCCGCTCCGCGAGGACGTCGGCGATCGTGGGGAAGCCCTCGGCCTCGGCCAGCTCGTATCGGACCCGCACGGACGGCTTCCGGATGTCGGCGACCTTCGCCAGGTCCACCGGCGTGGCGATCACCACGACGTCGACGGGCGCGGCGTCGATGGTCCGCTCGAGCTCGTCGATCTGCTCGTCCGAGTACCCCATGGCCGGCAGGACCGGGCCGACGGGGAATCGCTCGTAGATCCCCTTCAGCGAGCCGACCACGTACGGGCGGGGGTCCACGATCTCGGCGGCGCCGTGAGCCCGGGCCGCCACCACCCCGGCGCCGTAGGTCATCTCGCCGTGGGTGAGCGTGGGGCCGTCCTCGATCACCAGGACCTTCCTGCCCTCGACCAGCGCGGGGTCCTCCACCGTCACGGGGCTCTCGGCCCGGATGATCACGGCCGTGGGGTTGAGCTCCCGGGCCGTGGCCACGACCGCCTCGACGTTCTCCGGCTCGGCCGTGTCGACCTTATTGATCACGATGACGTCGGCCATCCGCAGATTCGCCTCGCCCGGGTGGTACGCGGTCTCGTGGCCCGGCCGGTGCGGGTCGGCCACGACGATGTGGACGTCGGGGCGGAAGAACGGGAGGTCGTTGTTCCCCCCGTCCCAGATCACCACGTCGGCCTCGGACTGGGCCGCCTTCAGGATCTCCTCGTAGTCGACCCCCGCGTAGACGACGGTCCCCACGGCAAGATGGGCCTCGTACTCCTCGCGCTCCTCCACGGTGGCCCGGGCCTCCTCGAGGTCCTGGTACGAGGCGAACCGCTGGACGCGCTGGGCGGCTATGTCCCCGTACGGCATCGGGTGGCGGACCACCACGGGCGTGTGCCCCTGGTCCCGCAGGGCCCGGACCACCGCCCGGGTGGTCTGGCTCTTGCCCGACCCGGTCCGGACCGCGCAGATGGCCACCACGGGCTTCGTGGACGCCAGCAGCGTCGCCTCCGGCCCCAGCAGCGTGAAGCTCGCTCCGGCCGCCAGGACCTCGCTGCCCCGGTGCATCACGTACTCGTGGGAGACGTCGGAGTAGGCGAACACGACCTGGTCGACCCGGTGCTCCCGGATCAGCCGGGCCAGCTCCTGCTCCGGCCGGATCGGGATGCCCTCGGGGTACCGACGCCCGGCCAGCTCGGCCGGATATCGCCTGCCCTCGATCCCGGGGATCTGCGTGGCCGTGAACGCCACGACCTCGGTGTCGGGATCGTCTCGATAGACCGTGTTGAAGTTGTGGAAATCGCGCCCGGCGGCGCCCATGATCAGGACCTTCTTCACGCGTTCCTCCTCGCCGAGGGGCATCTGAGGCTACGGCCGCGGGTAGGCCAAGTCAAAGGATATCCGCCCCTCCGTTCGCCCGACCGAACGGGTTCGGCCCTACCTGAGCGCCGGGAGGAGTCGCTCGGCCAGGAGGGACCGGCGGTCGGCCGGCCCCGCCAGGACCATGATCACCCACGATGCCCCGGCCGCCTCCAGGGCGGCCACGAACGCCACGAGCTGCTCGGCGGTCCCCGTCCACGCGTCGTCGTCCAGGCCCCTGGCCCTGCGCCGCTCCACCAGCTCGTGAAGCTCGGCTCGATCGGCTCCCGCCAGCACGATCCCGGCCCACGTGGCCTCGACCTCACGGCCGCCGCCGGCCGCCCGCAGCAACCCGACCCTGCGCCCGAACGCTCCGGGGTCCAGGCCCCACCCGTTCCACCCCTGGGCGGTCCGGCCGGCCAGCCGGATCACCTCGTCCGCCTGGCCCCCGATCCACACGGGCGGGCCGCCGGGCCGGGCCGGGGCAGGCCGCAGCGGTCCGAGGAGCTCCGGGACCATCCGCCCGCCCGGGAACGGCCGGCCGTCGAACAGGGCCCTGAGCGCGGCCACCGTCTCCCGGAGATGGGCTCGCCGCTCGGCCTTGTCGAGCATGAGGATCCCGTAGGCCTCGTGCTCGGGACGATCGATCGGGTCGCCGGTGCCGATCCCCAGGATGAACCGGCCCCCCGAGGCGGCGTCCAGCCAGGCGGCGGACTTCGCCAGGAGCCCGACCGGCCGGAGCGAGGCCCGGGTCACCAGCGTGCCGATCCGCACCCGATCCGTGGCGGCGGCCACGGCCCCGAGCGTGGCGAACGTCTCCAGCGCGGGACGGTCGCGATCGCCGCCCGGGGGGAAGAAATGGTCGAACGCGAACACGCCGTCGAAGCCCAGCGCCTCGGCCTCCGTGGCCGCGGCCACGACCTTGGCCGGATCGCCCGAGAAGAGCGGCAGGATCAGCCCGACCTTCACACCCCTCACCCCAGGTCCAGGGCCAGCGCCGCGGCCCCGATGGCTCCCGCGTCGTTCCCCAGCGCGGCCTCGAGGATGGGGACGTCCGGTCGGTGCTCGGGGGCCTCCACCGTCGCCCGGAACGCCCGCCTGGCCGGATCGAGCAGGAGCGCTCCCTCCTCGGCCACGCCGCCGCCCACCACCACCACCTCGGGGTCCAGCACGTTCACCAGGCCGGCGATCCCCTCGCCGAGCCGCCGCCCCACCTCCTCGAAGATGCGTAGGGCCGCCGGATCGCCCTCGCGGGCGGCCAGGGACACGTGGCGGCCCACGACCTCGTCGGCCCCGGCGATGGCCCCGATGCGGCCGGATGGGTCTCGCCCCGCTTCCGCACGCCCCAGGCGATCGAGGGCCCGCCCGCTGGCGACCTGCTCCCAACACCCACGGTTCCCGCACCCGCAGAGCGGCCCGTCCGGCTCCACGATGAAGTGCCCGATCTCGGCGGCGAACCCATGAGCTCCCCGGAACAGCCGGCCGTCGGCCACGATGCCCCCACCGATGCCGGTGCCCACCGTCACCACCACCGCGTGGCGGTAGCCTCGGGCGGCACCGAAGCGATGCTCGCCCCACGCCGCCGCGTTGGCGTCGTTGTCGACCACGCAGGCGAGCCCGGTGCGGTCCGTCACCAGCTCGCCGATGGGCACCTCCTTCCAGGCCAGGTTCGGCGCGTACCGGAGCGCCCCGGCTGCGAAGTCCACCATGCCCGCCGCCCCGACGCCGATCGCCTCTCCGCCCCGCTCCGCCATCGCCACGGAGACGGCGACGACGGTCTCCACGGTGGCCGACACGTCCTCGGCGGGAGTCTCGTGTTCTTCTCGGGCCAGGACCGATCCGTCCTCGGCCACCAGCAGAGCGGCCACCTTGGTCCCGCCGATGTCGACCCCGATCGCCGAGCGCACCCCGTGCGCACCCGTCTAGAAGCGAAGGAGGGCTCCGACCCCTCCCACCTGTGCCAGCGACCCGCCGTCGTCCACGGTCTCGACCCGACACCGCTCCCGGAGCGCCAGCTCCACGGCCTCCTCGGCCAGGTCGGGGACCTCAGCCACCGATCCTCCGCACGACTCGCAGGGCCGATCGGGTTCCGCGGCCGCGAGGTGGCCGCACCGTCCGCACCTGACGCCCTCCGCCCGGAGGTCCGAGGCCATCACCAGGACCTCGGCCCGATTCGCCTCGAGCGCCGACAGGGTCTCCCCGAGCCCGGTCACCGCCCGGCCCGTGCCCGAGGAAGCCTCGGAGATCAGCCGCTCCACGGCCTGGCGTTCCCGCCCCCGCTCCAGCCCGTCCTCGAGCTCCAGGGCCCGGGCCAGCACATCCTCCGCCGAGGCGGCGATCGGCAGCGTGACTCGGCCGAGGATCTTCCTCCGGGTGTAGTCGTGCAGCTCGCGCCGGAGCTCCGCCGTGGTCTCGTCGGGACCGGCCAGCACCAGATGATCGAAGGGGCGGCGCCGCTGGACCCGCAGCAGCGTCTCCGCCACGTGCTTGAGATGACGGTGGACGTGGTCCTCGATGTGGCGCCGGAGCCGGGCCTGGGCCCATCCGCCCTGGTCGTGCTGCCCGGGGACGTCATCGAGGAACTGGGAGACCTCCTCGATCTCCCCGAGCGAGCTGAGGAAGATCCGGGCCCGCTCCCGGTCGACCAGCGCCGTGCAGAACGTCTCGGCCATCTCCAGGATGGCCTCCAGCGGCACCAGGTTGGGGCGCGGCGCCACGCTCACGCGGTCCCGGACCGGTCGGGACAGGGGCACGTCCTCCCACAGCCCCGCCCCGGAGCACGAGAGGAGCGCCAGTCCCCGCACCACCCCGGTTCGGTCGAAGTCGCCGACGTAGGACCGCATCCGCCGGACGTCTGCGCACACCGACCGGTGGGCCGCGCGCCCCAGGGCTCGGGCCCGGTCACAGGCCTCCCCCAGCATGTCGTCGGCCCGACGGACGAAGTCGCCGCGACGGGGCCACCGTCGCCCGTCCACGTCGAGGTACAGGGTGGTCACGGGGAGGCCGTCGGTCTCCCAGCCCGCCAGGATGCGAGCACGCTCGCGATCAGCGGCCGCCATCAGGGCATCACGCCCGATCAGTCCAGGTCGATCTTCTCGAGCTGGGACGACCGATCAAGGTCGTCCACCCGGGCGTTCAGGATCGAGGACAGCGCCAGCATGAACTCCCTGCCCGCGGCCACCAGGTGCTCGACGGCCTCGGGGCGAGCGTGGCCGGCGGTGGTGAGGAACATGCCGACCGGACAGAAGCCCACCGGGCACACGTGGTCGGGCTCGGTAGCCTTGGGTTCCTTCGACCGACGCTTGGTCTGGGCCATATCTCCTCCTCCTCGCCTACGCGCGCCGCACCCGCGCCTGGCGGCCGGGCTTCTCGGCGAACCGGACCTCCAACCCATCCTCGGTGAAGCGGGCCTGCTTCACCTCCAGCCGCTGGAGGGCGTGCGGCAGGATCAGGTTGCGCTTGTACGATCCGACCCGCACGTAGAGCTCGTCGGCCTTGCGATGGACGTCGATGTCACTGCGCTCGGTGAACGGCAGCCGCATCGTCAGCACGTACCACGGACCGCGCTTGCGAACGCGGATGGGGAAGTCCCGGTGAAGCACCTTGGTCACGTCGCTCTCCCCGTACACCTCCTCCCCCATCCGCTCCAGCAGATCCATCCCCACCATCTCCTGGTCGAACAGACGGACCCGCAGGATCGGGACGGGCTGGAACGACTCCTCGATCGTTCGAAGGTGCTCCGCGTGGATGTCCTTCCACTTGCCGAAGTACGGGTCGTTGACCTCGTCGGGGATGATGCGATTGGCGATCACGGCGTCGACCCGATATCCGAACAGGGACAGATACGTGTAGGTCCGGCGGGCCTCAGCGATCACCATCTTCTCTGGATTCACCACGAGCCGGACGGAGGACTGCTTCTCGTCGGTGAGGAGCCGCCGGACTCCCTCCAGGTTCCGGTGCAGCCGCTCCACCGCGGCGAAGATCCGGTCGTCGGGGATGGGCATCGTGGTGACGCGGGTGAGCACGGGCCGGATCGTCTTCACCACCCCACGCTGGATGGGGAAGATCCGCTCGATGTACCAGTTCATCACCTCGGGCAGGGAGAGGAGCCGCAGGGTCTCGGCCGTCGGCGCGCAGTCGACGACCAGGACGTCGTACTTCCCGCTGTCGGCATGGCGGCGCATGTCGGTCAGGCTGAAGATCTCGTCGAGTCCCGGGATCACCGACAGCTCCTCAGCCTCGACGGCGTCGACGCCCACCCAGTTGAGGAGCGAGATCACGTGCTCCTGGATGTCCCTCCAGTTCGACTCCAGGCGGGCCTGGGCGTCGATCTGCTCGGCCCACAGGTTCTCGGCGAGCTCGGCCACGTCGTCGCCGAGCGCCACGTCGAACGAGTCGGCCAGCGAGTGGGCGGGATCGGTGCTGGTGACCAGGGTGCGGTGCCCGGCCCGGGCCGCCCGGACGGCCGTCGCGGCGGCCACCGTGGTCTTGCCGACGCCGCCCTTGCCGGTGAAGAGCAGGATCCGCATCGAGGCTCCTATCGTACCCAGCCCGGGGGGCTCGCTCAGCCTCTCTCCACTCTTCGCTTGAGGCCCTCCAGGGCCGTGGCGATGGCCTGTCGATCCGCCCGGCGCTTCAGGAAGCCGGGGACGGGGACGGCGACCTCGACGGCCAGCCGGTAGGTCACCTCGGTGTCGCCGTTGAGGGGCTCCAGGACGTACTCGCCCTCGACGTCCCTGACGGCACCGCTGGCCTCGCTGGTGGTCCACCGCACTCCCGTGTCGTCGGACGCATAGTCGTACGCCAGCGTGTACCTGGCCCCGAACCCCATCGCCGAGAACTCGAAGGCCACCTCCGTGCCCCGCCCGCGGTCGTCGCGGGCCCGGACCTCCGCCGACCGGATCCCGTCCACCCAGTCCGGGTACGACTCGAAGTCGGCGATGGCCGACAGGATCTCCTCCGGGGTCCCCTCGATCTCGATGGAGCCCTCGGTCCGTTCCGCCATCCGTGTGCCTCTACGAGCCGCCGGTCTCGTGGACCCAGGGCCGTCCGGTCCGCTGGAAGTGGCCCACGTTCACCAGGCGCGTCGGGCCGATCGTGGTGCGATCCACCAGTGGCTGGTGGACGTGGCCGAACAGGGACCAGCGCGGCCGGTGCCGCGTGATGTAGCCGACCAGCCCGGTCGAGCCGGGCTCGAACCGCTTGCCCAGGACGTCGTACACGAGCCAGGGGATCCGGGGAGGCTGGTGGGTGCAGATCACCTCCACCGGGCCCAGGGCCTCGAGCTTCCGGTCGTACGCGTCCTCGTGGACCTCGCCGGGGATGCCCAGCGGGGTCCGAAGCCCTCCGCCGACGACGCCGAATCGCTCGCCGTCGAACTCGACGACCTCGCCGTCCAGGAACCGGACGCCGGAACGGATGTGGGCGCGGAGCAGGTCGGGGATGTCGACGTTGCCGTAGGTCACGAAGGAGTGGTCGGGGAGCGCCTCGAACACCCGCTCGTACTCCGCCCGGGCCAGGGCCAGGAACCGTTCCCGCACCTCGAGGTCGTCGGGAGAGCGCCGGCGCATGACCTCGCGGGCTTCTGCGTACCGTCCCCGCGCTCGGAGGCCGGCCGCCTCGGCGACGGGCTCTCGTCCGAAGATGTCGACCAGGATGCCCTCCATCGTGTGGTAGTCGAGGACGTTGATGAGGTCCCCGAGCACCAGGAGCGCGTCACAGCCCTCGGACGCCTCGACCAGGTGGTCCGTGGCGCCGTGGAGGTCCGAGATGACGTGGATCCGCACGACCCGTTCTTAGCAGGCGGGCCCGGGCCGCTCAACCCGGCTCAGCCCACGCGGCCTCGGGCGCGGAGACCGGCCACGAGCAGGACCACGATCGTGAGCAGGATCAGCGCGGCGCCGCCGTACAGCAGGATCCTGGCGCT
>JBOGWD010000530.1:0-3887 GCA_050693275.1 Actinomycetota bacterium
AGTGGCGCAGGTCGCCAGCGAGCCGATCGCTGCTGAACCGATCGGCCCCGAAGTTGGTGGTGAACCGAGCAAGCAGGTCGTCGGCCGGAGTCCGGGCCAGTTGTTCTGGCGCCGGTTCCGGCGTGACAAGTTCGCCTTCGCCGGCATCATCTTCATCGTCTTCATGGTCGTGCTGGCCACGGTCGGCGCCCCCCTGCTGGCCGGGGTGGTCCACCATGAGCCGAACGAGGTCTTCGTCTCCGAGGCGCTCGACGAGATCGGCCTGCCGAGCGGCCCCAGCAGCGAGTTCTGGTTCGGGGCGGACACGGCCGGGCGGGACCTGTTCGTCCGGGTGCTCTATGGAGCCCGGACCTCCCTCACGGTCGCCCTGGTGGCCACGGGTATCGCGTTGGTCATCGGGGTGGTGCTGGGCCTGATCGCCGGCTTCTACCGCGGCAAGGTCGACACCTTCGTCTCTCGACTGGTCGACATCGTCCTGTCGCTGCCGATCCTCCTCCTGGCCCTGGGCCTGGTGGCGGCGTGCAGCCTCAGCCGGACCGGCTGCCTCGGAGGGATCATCAGGCCCGGCGTCCTCCTGGTCAGCTACGTGATCGGGCTCTTCTCGTGGCCGTACATCGCCAGGATCGTCCGGGGCCAGGTCCTGTCCTTGCGGGAGAAGGAGTTCATCGAGGCCGCCCGAGCGCAGGGCGCCGGTGACTTCCGGATCATCTTCCGGGAGATCCTCCCGAACGTGACGGCGCCGATCATCGTGTACACCACGCTGATCATCCCGGCCAACATCCTGTTCGAGGCCGCGTTGTCGTTCCTGGGCATCGGGGTGAAGCCCGGGACGGCCTCGTGGGGAAAGATGCTCGCGGACGCCGGCACCGGCATCTTCACGGTGGCGTGGTGGATGATGCTCTTCCCGGGACTCTTCCTATTCCTGACGACGCTGGCCTTCAACCTGGTCGGGGACGGCCTGCGAGATGCCCTCGACCCGCGCACGGCCAGATGAGTCGATGATCCGCGACCGAAAGGAGGACTGCTGGGGCGACACGATCGACCTCGTCGGGTACGAGTGAGAGAGGGGAAAACGTGAAGCGATATAGCAGATTGATCGCCCTCGTCGGGGTCTTGGCCCTCGCGGCCGCGGCCTGCGGCGAGGAAGCGGCGGGACCGACGGACACGGGGGATGAGGTCCAACGGGGCGGCACGCTGCTGGCCGGCCTGGAGTCCGACGTCGACGCCGCATTCGACCCCCAGAAGGAGTACTACTCGGTCACGTGGGGCTTCTATCACTGTTGTCTCCTGCGCACCCTGGTGACGACGCCGCTCACTACAGCCGACAACGGCGGGGATGAGCCACAGCCGGACCTGGCCACGGACCTGCCCGAGGTGTCGGATGACGGGCTCACCTACACCTTCACGATCCGGGACGGGGTCACCTTCGCCCCCCCGTATCAGGACACTGAGATCACGGCGCAGTCGTTCATCAACGCCATGGAGCGGGAGGCCACCCCGGCGGTTGGCGCCGGGTACCCGTTCTACTACTCGGTCATCGAGGGGTTCGACGAGTTCTCCGAGGGCGAGGCCGACAGCATCTCCGGGATGACCGCCGTCGACGACAAGACCCTGGAGATCACGCTGGCCCGGCCCGCGGGGGACTTCCCGCTCCGGATGATGATGGCGGCCGCGGCGCCGATCCCCGATGGGGCTGCCGACGGACACAACAAGGACTACGGGCGGTTCCTGATCTCCTCGGGCCCGTACATGTTCGAGGGGTCGGACGAGGCCTCGGCCCCGCCGGCCGAGCCGTTCCCCGGCTACGAGCCGGGCCGGTCGATCGTTCTGGTCCGCAACCCGTCCTGGGATCCAGAAACGGACCCCCTCCGTGAGGCCAACCTCGACCGGATGGAGATCCAGATCGGGCTGACGGCCGACGACGGTGCCCTGCGGGTGGACAGCGGCGAGCTGCATCTCATGCTCGACTCGGTTCCCCCGGCCCAGCAGATCCAGGCGTACCAGGGAGATCCGGAGCGGAGCGACCAGCTGTTCTCCTTCAGCGGCGACGGCACGTATTACGTGTCGATGAACATGGCCGAACCGCCGTTCGACGACGTGAACGTGCGCCGGGCCGTGAACTTCGCACTCGACAGGGCGGGCCTGCTGCAGGTCCGCGGCGGGCCGCTGTTCGGTGAGGTGGCGGACCACGCCATCACGGATCCGTTGACGAGCTTCCTGAACGAGGACTACGATCCGTACCCGTCGCCGGACGGCTCGGGCGATATCGCCGCCGCGCAGGAAGAGATGGCCCAGTCCGCGTACGACTCGGACGGGGACGGGGTCTGTGACGACCCGGTCTGTGAGAACGTCGTCTCGGTCACCGATGAGGCCGACCCGTATCCGGACCAGTCGGCGCTGATCAGCCAGAACCTCGAGCCGCTGGGCATCACTCTGGACGTCACCACGCAGGAGCGCACCACGATGTACGACAGCTGCAACGACCCCGGTGCGCACGTGGCGGCTTGTCTGGGCCCCGGGTGGTCCAAGGACTACTCCGACGCCACCACGTTCGGTGAGCCGCTGTTCGGGTCGGCGGCCATCGGTCCCGATTCGTGTTGCAACTACGCGCTGGTGGGGGCCCCTTCGGACGTCCTGGAGGAGCACGGATATGATGTCACCGACGTGCCCAGCGTCGACGCCGATATCGCGGCGTGCGACGAGATGGTGCTCGGTGATGAACGCGTCCAGTGCTGGGCGGACCTGGATCGGAAGATCACCGAAGAGGTCGTGCCGTGGGTTCCGATCAGCTTCTTCCGCGACGTGTTCGTCGCGGGCGACACGGTTCGGAACTTCGACTACGACCAGTTCTCGGGTCAGCCCGACCTGTCCGGCATGTCGCTCGCCGGGGGAGGCGGCGCCGCGTAGAGGAACGGGAGGGGAGCGAGCGGGGGCCCGGCCTGGGCCCCCGCTCCCTTCTCATGGGGGATAATCGGGAGCGAACATGGGACGGTACCTGATCCGGCGCTTGTTGTTCCTGATCTTGGTGCTGCTCTTCGTGTCCTTCCTCACGTTCCTGATCTTCTACAAGCTTCCCCCGGGCGACCCGGCCCGCATCGCCGCCGGCCGGCGGACCAGCCCGGACATCATCGCCCAGGCCAGGGAGAACCTCGGGCTGGACAAGCCCTGGTACGTGCAGTATGGGCGGTTCGCCAAGGGATTGGTCCCGTGGCCGGGCTTCTTCCTGAACGAGCAGGTGTACTTCTCGTACAACAACTTCGTCCCGGTCAAGGAGCAGCTCTACCAGCGCCTCCCGGTCAGCGTGGTGCTTGCGGTGGGGGGCGCCGTCGTGTGGGTGCTGATCGGGCTTCCCATCGGTGTGATGTCGGCCATCAAACCGAGGTCGGCCCGGGACCGGGCCGGCATGCTCTTCGCCCTGTTCGGGGTGTCGGCACCGGTGTTCTGGCTGGGCTACATCATGCTGTACATCTTCTGGTTCACGTTGGGCTGGTTGCCGGGGAGCACCCTGCCCATCGACGAGACGCTGATGGAATCCGTGCTGCGAGGGCGGTTCGTCCTGCCCTGGATCACGCTCTCGCTGACGTTCGCAGCGTTCTACGCTCGGATGACACGCTCGAACCTCATCGAGACGATGAGTGAGGACTACATCCGGACGGCTCGAGCCAAGGGGTTGTCCGAGCGACGGGTGATCTTCAAGCACGGCCTGCGGGCGGCCCTGACACCCGTGGTGACCATGTTCGGGCTGGACCTGGGGCTTCTGCTCGGCGGCGCCGTCATCACCGAGCAGGTGTTCAACCTTCCCGGGATGGGCCACTACGTGGTCGACGCGCTGACCACGAACGACTTCCCCGCGGTGATGGGCGTGACGGTCTTCGCCGCCCTGTTCA
>JBOGWD010000531.1:0-5069 GCA_050693275.1 Actinomycetota bacterium
ACCAGGATGCGGATGGTCCCCGGGAGGTCCCCGCGCTGGGGCCTGAGTCCCCCGTAGTAGGCGGCCAGGATGTCGTCGTACGGAAGCCCCCGCTTCGCCTTCCCGAAGGCTCCCCACTGAACCATCCCGATGCCGTGTCCCCACCCCCGGCCGGTCAGCACGAGGGACGAACCCTCCTGGCGGGCCCGGAACCACACGGAGGGAACCGTCTGTGGGAGCCGGTAGCCGCCGGGCTCGGAGGTGGGGTAGCGGTCTGGCGCCAGGCAGGAGGCCGTGTCGTTCAGGGCGTCGCGAAGGCCGTCCTTGGAGAGCACGGCCCGGTCGCCCCCGACGACGCGGATGCCTCCGTCACCGACCGACACCCCGGAGATGGCTTCGCCGTTCCATATGCCCTTGGCCTCCAGGAACCTCCGAAGATCGTCGAAGGGAACCTCCACCCGCCACCGGGACAGCGGCGAATCTCCGTCGTCCTCCTCCTCGACCCCTCGCAGGTAGGGCAGGGCCTCGCCGCCGAAACGATCCTCCACGTCGAACGTGCGGCCGGGCGAGGTCGACGAGTAGTACGTGACGGCCGGCTCCCCTCGGTACACCAGGACCTGGCCGGCTGTCTCCTGCACCGCGCGGACCCACCGGTCCCCCCAGGGTCCCGCCTCGACCCTCATCCCGACGTAGACCTGGCACTCGGTGGTGGCGCACAGGTCCCAGTCTCCGGAGGTCTCGGCGAACCGGTACCGGTTCAGGGCGTACGTCCGGGCCGCCACGACCTGGGCCTTGAGCGCGGCCATGGGCCAGTCGCGGGGCACCTCGGCGATCCCCTTGATGTAGTCCTCGAAGGACAGCTCGCTGATCAGCTGGAGGGAGCCGTCGGCGGCCCTGGCCACCTCGATCGTTCCCCGGTACCGGGCGTGGACCAGGGGTTGGTACGGCTCGACGCAGCTCGATTCGACCTGTGGATACTCACCGTGCACCAGCATCGACTCGCCCACCGGTGCGGTGAGCCGGAGCCGCGACGGGGCCTGCGCCGCCGCGGGCGAGAGCGGCGCGACGACGAGCGACGCCGCCGTGACCAGGGCGAACGCGCGCGCATTGGACATCGGATTCAACGTAGCAGACGCCTCAGAGGACCTTGCGGATCTCCTTGCGAAGCAGGTCCGCGCTGATCACGCCGTTCCATTCGAAGGCCAGGGCACCGTCCCGGTCGTAGACCAGCGTGATTGGTTGCCCGACGTAGCCGAGCCCGTCCCGGATGGCCCCGGTGGGATCGAAGACGCTGGGGTACGGCCAGTCGAACCGAAGGATGAAGTCGCGGGCCGGACCGCGGGCATCGAGGATGTCGATCCCGACGAACTGCGCCTGGCCCTCGAACTCCCGCGACACCGTGGCCAGATCCGGGGCCTCCACGATGCACGGCGGGCACCAAGAGCCCCAGATGTTCACCACCACCGGGGTCCCGTGGAGCTCGTCGATCAGCGCCTCGTACGTGGCCAGGTCGAACAGGGGAAGGGCCAGACGGTCCCGGGGCAGGAGGGAATCGCTCCTGCCGTCCGCCTCGGGCGCGGTCCCCGGCTCGGCGCACGCGGCCAGGAGGAGGCCGGCCGCGAGCGTGGCTGCCACCGTCCGTCGCATGCCTCGATGCTATCCCCCCGCCGGGATAAGTCCGGTGCGAGAATCCCGGCAGAGTGACGGCCTCCCTCGCCCCGTCCGCCCCGGTGACCTCGCTGGGCGGGTGGACCCGTCGGTACGCCAAGCCGCTGGAGGCGCTGGGCGTGGCGACCCTGGCCGACCTGGTGCACCACTACCCACGCCGGTACATCGATCGGTCCACCGTGGCCAAGATCGGCGACCTCAAGATCGGACAGGAGGCCACGTTCATCGGAACGGTCCGCGGGGTGCGGACCCAATACACGCGTCGCCGCCAGGCCATGGTGACCGTGACGGTGTTCGACGGCACCGGCTACCTCGACCTGTCGTGGTTCAACCAGACGTGGCCGGCCCGCCGCCACCGCGAGGGCCAGGAAGTGGCGGTTTCCGGGAAGGTCGCCGCGTTCCGGGGCCGGCTCAGGGTCCAGAACCCGGCGGTCGAGGTCCTGAAGGGCGGGGACGCCGACCAGGTCCACACCGGGCGGATCGTCCCGGTGCACCCGGCCGGGGAGGGCGTCTCGACGGGCGTGATCCGGCGCATGGTCCACGAGGCCCTCCGGAGACTGCCGCGGGTCCCCGATCCCGTGCCGCGGGACGTCAGGGACCGCCAGGAGCTGTCCCCGCTGCCCGATGCCATCCGGCACATCCACTTCCCCGAGGAGCTCAGGGACGAACGACGGGCCCGGGATCGGTTGAAGTTCGACGAGCTGTTCTTCCTCGAGCTCGGGGTGGCGTTCCGGAAGCACCGGGTGGAGGCGGAGACCGAGGGGGTGGCCCACGATGGCTCCGGCGATCTCGCCGGGCGCTTCGTCGACTCCCTGCCGTTCGAGCTCACCTCGGCCCAGCGTCGGGCCATCGACGAGGTCCGTGCGGACATGGCCGCGGCCCGGCCGATGAGCCGGCTCCTCCAGGGCGACGTCGGCTCCGGCAAGACCGTGGTGGCCCTGTACGGCTGCCTGGTGGCGGTGGAGTCGGGCCACCAGGCGGCGATCATGGCGCCGACCGAGGTGCTGGCGGGCCAGCACTTCCGGACCGCCGATACGCTCCTCGGACCGATCGGTGCCCGGCGAGCCGGGAGACCGGAGCCGCAGGGCTCGCTTCTCGAGGAAGGCAAGGACGGACCGACCTATGCCCTGCTGACCTCGGCGGTGATGGGCAAGGAACGGGAGCGGGTCCTGGAGGGCCTGGCCTCGGGAACCGTGGACGTCCTGGTGGGTACCCACGCGCTGGTGCAGGAGAAGGTCGACTTCGCCGACGTGTCGCTGACGGTGGTGGACGAGCAGCACCGGTTCGGGCTTCACCAGCGGATCGCCCTCAAGGAGAAGGGCGCCGCCCCGGACGTGCTGATCATGACGGCCACGCCGATCCCTCGGACGCTCGCGCTCACCTATTACGGCGATCTGGACGTGTCGGTGCTGGACGAGCTGCCCGCGGGACGGCGGCCGGTCACCACGCGGATCGCCCGTTCTCCGGGGGAGCGGCGGAAGGCGTACGAGCTCGTGCGCGAGCAGGTTGCGGGGGGCAGGCAGGCATTCGTGGTCTGCGCGGCGATCGACGAGGAGAACCGGCTCGAGGTCCGGGCCGCGGAGAAGGAGGCGGAACGGCTCCGCACCGAGGTCTTCCCCGACCTCGAGATCGCGCTCCTGCACGGCCGGATGCGACCGAAGGAGAAGGAGTCCCGGATGGACGCGTTCCGGGCGGGCCACGCCGACGTGCTCATCTCCACGACGGTGATCGAGGTCGGCGTCGACGTCCCGAACGCCACGGTGATGCTGGTCGAGAACGCGGAGCGGTTCGGGCTGGCCCAGCTCCACCAGCTCCGGGGCCGGATCGGCCGTGCCGAGCATCCCTCGACGTGCGTGCTGTTCGACGAGTCCGGTCCCGAGAACGAGGAGGCGAGGGCGCGCCTCCAGGCGATGGCCCGGACCACCGACGGGTTCGAGCTGGCCGACGAGGACCTGCGGCTGCGGGGCGAGGGAACGCTCTTCGACATCCGCCAGTCCGGCCTGCCGGACCTCAAGCTGGCTCGCCTGGCCGAGGACACGGACCTGGTCAGCCGAGCGAGGGAGGAGGCGTTCGCCGTGGTCGCCTCCGATCCGGATCTGTCGAGCCACTCCGACCTGCGGGCGGAGATGGAGCGGCGATTCGCCGACTCGATCGACTGGCTGTTCCACTCGTGAAGGCCCATCCGGTCTTCGCCCGGGTCTGGGACCAGGTCGTCCGTCTGGGGGGGCGCACGGAGATGGCCAACCGGCGGGAGCTGGTGCGAGGGATCGAGGGACGGGTCCTCGAGGTCGGGGCGGGAACCGGGCTCAACTTCCGCCTCTATCCATCCGGCGTGTCGGTGTTCGCCGTCGAGCCCGAGCCGACCATGGCCCGGAAGGCGGCGGAGCGGGCCCGCGCCGCCACCGCGTCGGTCCGGGTGGCCCGTGGGGTCGCCGAGGCCCTTCCCTTTCCCGATGGTCTGTTCGACGTGGTCGTGGCCTGCTACGTGCTGTGCTCGGTGTCCGAACCCCTCCGAGCGCTGGCCGAGATCCGACGGGTGCTGCGCTCGGGGGGCGACGTTCGGGTCTACGAGCACGTGCGGTCCGGCGCGCGGTGGGGCGCCCGTCTCCAGGACGTCGTCACGCCGGCGTGGCACCGGTGCGGCTGCAACTGCCACCCGAACCGCGACACGGTGGCCACCCTTCGGCGGGCGGGCTTCGAGGTCGATGTTCGTCCGGCCTCATACGGTCCCCCCACACCCGTCCGCCCCCACGTCCTCGGGGTGGCCAGGCTCCGGCCAGCGGACCCCCCGGCGGGGGGGTCCGGGGGGGTAGCTCGCCCCGGGAGTCCCGGCCGTGGACCGGACAAGCCAGCGGACCCCCCGGCCTGACCATGAGGGTGATCGCGGGGACGGCCAAGGGGGCCAGGTTGGCCCGGGTCCCTCCCGGCACGAGGCCTCTCTCCGATCGCGCCCGGGAGGGATTGTTCTCCAGCCTCGGCGGGCGGGTTCCCGGAGCGCGCGTCGGCGACCTCTTCGCCGGGACCGGGGCCGTGGGCATCGAGGCCCTCTCGAGGGGGGCGGCGTCCTGCGTCTTCGTGGACTCGAGCGCCGCCGCGATCCGGACGATCCGGGAGAACCTGGACCGGACCGGGCTCGGGGAGCGGGCCACCGTGGTGCGATCCGAGGTCGGCGGCGCGCTGGGGCGGGAGCGGGGTCCCTTCGATCTCGCCGTGCTCGATCCTCCCTACGCCTACTCGGACGACGCCCTCAGGGCGGTCATGACCCGCCTGGCTCGCCTGATGGCCCCGGGCGGCGCCCTGGCCCTCACCAGGCCGAAGGCTGATTCCAACGATGTCATTCCAGTACACTGGGCCGTTGTCAGGCTCCTGACCTACGGAGTCACGCGGATCCTCGTCCTCCAGGAGGCGGTGTGACGCTGACG
>JBOGWD010000532.1:0-7226 GCA_050693275.1 Actinomycetota bacterium
GGGCCTCCTCATCGCGCTGGCCAACCTCGACGCGGTCATCAAGATCATCCGGGGGTCGGCGGACGCCGACGAGGCCCGGGGCAAGCTCATGAAGCGCTTCAAGCTCTCCGAGATCCAGGCGAACCACATCCTGGACATGCCGCTCCGCCGGCTGACCCGCCTGGAGCGGGAGAAGCTCGAGGAGGAGCACCGCGAGCTCCAGGCCACCATTAAGAGCCTCAAGGCGCTGCTGAAGGACCCCAAGAAGATCCTGGGTGTCGTCAAGGACGAGCTCAAAGAGATCCGGAACAAGTTCGCCGACGGGCGGCGCACGGAGATCCGGGCGGACGAGGGCGAGATCGACCTCGAGGACCTGGTCACCGAGCAGGACGTGGTGATCACGGTGTCGCGGGCCGGATACGTGAAGCGGCTGCCGGTCGAGACCTACCGGCGGCAGGGACGTGGCGGCCGGGGGGTGCGCGGGGCGAACCTCAAGGAGGAGGACGTGGTGGCCCACGCGTTCACCACCACCACACGCCACTGGGTCCTGTTCTTCACGTCGAGCGGCAAGGTGTACCGGGTCAAGGCGCACCAGGTCCCCGAGGGCTCCCGGATCGCCCGAGGGACCTACGCGGCGAACCTCCCCGGAGTCTCCCTCACGGCTGAGGAGAAGATCGCCGCCGTCATCCCACTGAAGGGGTACGACGACGCCAAGTACGCCGTCTTCGCCACGAGGAACGGGATCGTCAAGAAGACCCCCCTGGCCGAGTACGACTCACCCCGTACCGGCCTGGCCGCGATCAACCTCCGGAAGAAGGACCGGCTGATCCGGGTGCGGCTGACGGACGGCCGGGATGACATCATCCTGGTCTCACGGCTTGGGCAGGCGATCCGGTTCGCCGAGAGCGCGGTCCGGTCGATGGGCCGTCAGACCGGCGGCGTGATCGGGATGCGCCTCCGGCCGAAGGACGAGGTCATCGCCATGGCCCTGGCCGGAGGAGGACAGGACCTGGTCACGATGACCGAGTCCGGGTACGGCAAGCGCACCCCGGTCAAGGAGTATCCGAAGAAGGGCCGGGGCGGGCTCGGCGTGGTGACCCACAAGCTGACGGACAAGACCGGCAAGCTGGCCGGCGCCTTCGTCGGATCGAAGGATCAGGACGTGTTCGTGATCTCGACGACGGGCATCGTGATCCGGGTGAGCGCCGGCGACATCCGGCAGACCGGTCGTCCGAGCCAGGGCGTGCGGGTCATGCGGCTGGCCGGGCGGACCAAGGTCGCCGCCGTGGCCCCGGTGGCCCCCGTGGCCATCCAGGTCGAGGAGGGCTGACCCTCCCGGGCCGTCCGGGCGGTGGCCATCCGGGAGCGGAACCGGGCCCTCGACGGGGCGGACGGACCATAATCGCTTCGTGGGAGCCTGGATCGTCGTCGCCTCGTCGTTGGTCGGCCTGGGGACGGCGTTCGTCCTCCGGACGCGACTGCCGGCTTCCCTCGTCCTGGTGATCCTGACGGCGTGCGGGGCGGGCATCGGCTGGGGCGGGATGCTCCTCAGGCCCGACCCGCCGGCCGGCGAGCTCGTGGCCGCCGTGGTCGTGCTGGCGGGTCTGGTGCCGGCCCACGTCCGGATCGTCCTCGGACGCTTCGGTCCTGGGCCGTGACCGGCCGGTTCGAGATCCTCGAGCACACGGCCGACGTCGGGCTGCGCCTCACGGGAGACTCACCCGAAGAGGTCCTGGAGGCCGCCGCCGAGGGCCTGGCCACGCTCCAGGGTGCGTGGTTCCCCGGGGAGGGGGAGGAGCGGGACGCGGAGGTCGCCGGGCGCGACCTGCCCGGGCTCCTGGTGGCCTGGCTCGACGAGCTCCTGTACCTGCACGAGTCCCGTGACGCGGTGTTGGGCGGCGTGACGGTGCGCCGGGTCGAGGCCGGCCGGGCCGAGGCCACCGTCCGCGTCGCGTCCCGGGGCGACCGGGTCGTCGAGTCGGTCGGCGTCAAGGCGGCCACCTTCCACCGGGTGCGGTTCGAGCGGGGACCGAGCGGCTCGTGGTCGGCCGACGTCTACCTGGACGTGTAGGCGGCTACACTCGGGGCGATCCCATGCAGCTCGAGCGGGTGGAACCCTTCGTCTGGCGGGTGCCCCAGGGCTCGATTCCCGGGATGCGGGTGCCCGGCATCGTGTTCGCCACCGAGGAGATGGCCACCAAGGCCGTGGAGGACCGAGCCGTCGAGCAGGTGGCCAACGTGGCCACGCTCCCCGGCATCGTCACCGCCTCCTACGCGATGCCCGACATCCACTGGGGATACGGCTTCCCCATCGGCGGGGTGGCGGCCACCGACCCCGACCGGGACGGCGTCATCTCGCCCGGCGGGGTGGGCTTCGACATCGCCTGCGGCGTGCGGCTGCTCCGCTCCGAGCTGGAGTGGGAGCGGGACGTCCGGAGCCGGATCGGGGAGCTTGTTCACACCCTGGGCCAGCGGGTCCCCAGGGGGGTCGGCACGAAGGGTCGGATGCGACTGTCGCGCGCCGACGTGGTGAAGGTGCTCGAGGATGGTGTCCGGTTCCCCCTGTCCCGAGGCGTCGGCTGGGAGGAGGACGCCGAGCTCTGCGAGGACTCCGGGGTACTCCAGGACGCCCGGCCCGAGCACGTGTCGGAGCGGGCCATCGAACGCGGGGCTCCTCAGCTCGGCTCGCTCGGAGCGGGCAACCACTTCCTCGAGGTGCAGGTCGTGGAGGAGGTCTTCGACCAGCATCCCGCGAACGCCATGGGCCTGTTCCCTGGCCAGGTGTGCGTGATGATCCACTCGGGCTCGCGGGGCGTCGGCCACCAGACGTGCACGGACTTCCTGAAGGAGGTCGACGGGCTGATGGGGACGCTCGACATCGAGGTGCCGGATCGTCAGCTCGCCTGTGTCCCGCTCGACCACGACGCGGCCCGCCGGTACCTCGGGGCGATGTTCGCGGCCGCCAACTACGCCCGGGCCAACCGGCACGTGCTGGCCGATGCGGTGCGGGACGGCTTCGAGCGGGTCTTCTCCCGCTCGGCCGAGGACATGGGTCTCTCGCTCGTGTACGACGTCGCCCACAACCTGGCCAAGCTCGAGGAGCACGAGGTCGACGGCCGCCGTCGCACGCTGTGCGTCCATCGGAAGGGCGCCACCAGGTCCCTGGGGCCCGGCCACCCGGACCTCCCCGACCGGTACCGGGCGATCGGACAGCCGGTGGTGATCCCCGGCTCGATGGGCACGGCCTCGTACGTCCTGGTGGGCACGGCGAAGGCCCGCATGCGGTCCTTCGCCTCGACGTGCCACGGCGCCGGGCGTGCCATGAGCCGGACCCGGGCCAAGAAGGTCATGGGCGGGGCGGAACTGAGGAATTCGCTGGAAGAGCGGGGTATAACAGTTGCTGCGTCCCAGTGGCGCCTGCTCGCCGAGGAGGCGCCGTACGCCTACAAGGACGTGTCGCAGGTCGTCGACGCGTGTGAGGGGGCCGGGCTCTCCAGGAAGGTGGCTCGTCTCCGCCCGGTCGGCGTGGTGAAGGGGTAGGGATGGCCAAGGCCACCATCGAGGCGTGGGAGCAGGAGCCGGCCCCGGCGGGCTCCCAGCGCCCCGCGTCGCGTCGCGTCCGCGTGGCCATCCGTCGGATCAGCCCCTGGTCGGTGCTGAAGATCTCGCTGGTCCTGTACTTCTGCCTGCTGCTCGTGGTCATGGTCGGGCTGGGGATCCTGTACGGCGTGCTGTCGACCGCCGGGATCCTCGACTCGATCGCGGAGCTGCTCACCGGGGTGGGCTTCGGCGACGCCGAGGGGACCTTCGAGTTCGACACGGGCTACGTCTTCCGGCTGCTGTTCCTGGTCGGCGTGATCTCCACGGCCCTGTGGGCGGCGTTCACCGTGTTCGTGGCCTTCCTCTACAACATCATCGCGGACCTCCTCGGCGGGGTGGAGGTCACGCTGGTGGAGCGCCGGTAGGCCCCGCTCGTTTGACGCCCTCCTTCACGTGCGGGTACGCTGGGTACGACCTCGTCGGGGCCTGTAGCTCAGGCGGTTAGAGCGCACCCCTGATAAGGGTGAGGCCGGTGGTTCAAGTCCACCCAGGCCCACGGAGGCGCGAAAGGAGACAGGGATGGCGGAGGAGAAGAAGGGCAGGAAGAAGTGGTTCATCCTCGGGGCCATCGTGGCGGCCTTCGCCGCGTTCTTCGCGATCTTCCGCCGGCGTCGGAACCGGGAGATCGAGGAGAGCGAGTGGCAGGAGCTGCCGCCCCCCGAGTCCGGCTGACCTGCCCTTGAGCGTGAAGGGCCGGCCTTCGGGCCGGCCCTTCTTGCGTCCGGCGCCCGGGAACCCCCGGGCGCCGCGCGGTGTATGAGGGGGAAGGAGGGCGGTGGGGGGCCCAGGGGACGAGTCCGAGCTCGTCGCGCGGGCACGTCGCGGCGAGGTCCCGGCCTACGAGGAGCTGGTGCGCCGGTATCAGGGCATCGCCCATCGGACGGCCTACCTGATCACGGGGCAGGCCGCCGAGGCCGAGGACGCGGCCCAGGCCGGCTTCGTCAAGGCGTATCGGGCCCTGGGTCGCTTCGACCCCACCCTGCCGTTCCGGCCCTGGCTGCTTCGGATCGTGGCCAACGAGGCCCGGAACCTGCGGCGGTCGGCGGCCCGCCGGGCCGCCCTCGAGCTGGCTGCGGCCCGAGAGCCGGATGAGGCGGCGCCGTCCCCGGAGGCCGAGGCCGCGGCGGGTGAACGGCGGGAGGCCCTGCTGGCAGCGGTGAACGAGCTGGGCCGGGCGGACCGGGAGGTCATCGCGATGCGGTACTTCCTGGAGCTCACGGAGGCGGAGATGGCGGAGGTGCTCGGGGTGGCGGCGGGGACCGTGAAGTCCAGGCTCTCTCGGGCCCTGGGCCGGCTCCGCAACGTGATGGCGGATGTGGCGGGTGTGGAGAGAGACGATGGGTGACGCGCCGCTCGAGCGGGAGCTGGGCGACCTCGGCCATCACGTGGCCTGGCCCGCCCCCGCGGACCTGGCCGCCTCGATCGGCGCCGAGCTCGAGGCGGCGACGGTGGTGTCGCTCCGCCCTCGGTCTCGACGGAGGGTGGCGCTGGTGGCCGCGGCTGCGCTCGTGGTCGGTGGACTGTTGGCGGTCTCCCCCGGCCTCCGGGCGGCCCTCCTCGACCTGTTCCGGCTCCCGGGCGCCAGGATCGAGGTTCGGCCTACGCCGTCTCCGCTCCCGCCCCCTACGGTCCCGCAGCGACTGGAGGAGCTGGTGCCCGGCGAGCCGGTCTCCCTGGCGGATGCCCGACGGGCCGCCCAGTTCGACGTGGCGTTCCCGCGGGAGCTCGGTCCCCCCGACCAGGTGGTCCTGGCCGGCTTCGGCGAGGACGCGGTGGTCACGCTGGCCTGGCAACCCCGGCCCGGCCTGCCCGCCGCGGACGAGACCGGGTTCGCGGCGATCCTGACCGAGTTCCGGGCCCGCCCCCGGGAAGACCTGATCAAGAAGGTCACGGTGGTGACCCGGGTCGAGTCGGTGATCGTCGGAGGGGAGCAGGGCTACTGGATCGACGGCCCGCACTCGGTGCTGCTGCTCCGGCGAGGGTCGATCCTGGAGGACCGGCCCAGGCTCTCGGCCAGCAGCCTGGTGTGGACCCGTGACGGCCTGCTGCTTCGACTGGAGACCGACCTCACCCTGGCGGAGTCGGTGCGACTGGCCCGGTCCGCGCGGTAGCCTTCTGGCTCTCCTCCTCCACCTCCGACAGGAGCTCGCGCTCCGCCCGGAGCTCGCGCGTCTCGGGCTCGAGGGTGATCCGGTCGATGGCCACCAATCGGGCCGGGAAGCCCTCGAAGTACAGGATCTCCGCGGCCAGAGGGAGTGGCTCGTCGATGAGGAATGTGTCGAGGCCGCCCGCGCCGGTGCTTCCCGTCCGGAGGAACAGCGTGCCGTCTCGAACCTCCGCCCCGAACCGGTGGAAGTGCCCCGAGATCACCAGGGGGACCTCACCCGCCAGGGCCTCGGCCATGCGGTCGTCGTGCACGGCCACCACGTCGGGGTCGGTCCCGACGAGCTGGGCGGCCAGGGCGGCGCCTGCCACGGCCACGGCCTCCGCGATCTCCTCGTCCGTATAGCTCGTGGCCCTGTTCGGGGTGAAGAGCGGGTGGGGACCGCCGGCGATGGCGATGCCCTCGACCGCGACCGTCTCGCTCTCCAGGGTCTCGCCGTTGGGGAGGCTCTCGATCTGCGAGGCGACGGCCACCGAGTCGTGGTTGCCGCGGACGAAGACGTACGGCACGCCGAACTGGGGGATCCGCTCGAGCACCGAGCTCTCCAGCCGGCTCCCGAACGAGGTGATGTCGCCGGTGTCGATGACCAGGTCGGCCTGGAACGTGGTCGCGAGCTGCTGGGCGAAGTCCATGCCCAGCGGCGAGGCGTGGATGTCGGAGATGTGCAGGACCACGGTGGCGTCCTCGGTGGGGGCCGGCTGAGCCGCGAGCTCCCCGTAGGCGCGGACGGTCCCGCGGACCAGACGGTCCAGCTCGGTTCGGAAGGCGGCGATGCGCGCGCCGGCCTCCTCGATGGGACCGATGAGCTCGGGGGCCAGGCGAAGCGAGCCGGTGTAGGTCGGCTCCTGGAACGCCTCGGGCCGATAGGTGATCACGGTGACCCCGCCCAGCGCGGTCACGAAAAGCGCGCCAGCGGCCAGCGTCCCGATCACGGCTCGCCGGTCGCGCCGGTACACGATCAGGGCGGCCACCGCCGAGCCGGCCAGGGCGAAGGCGGCGGCCCGGACGGCGTAGGAACGGAACGCCTCGGCGCCGGCCCGCTCGACCAGGAGGACCAGGGACTCGACGCTGCGCTCCCTGACCAGGTGAGAGAGCTCGTCGGGGTCGATCGACTGAAGAGTTGCCCGAAGCGTCAGGGGGGCCAGGTGCGTGTCGGCGCGGATCTCGCCGAGCGGTGGGAGCGCGAGCTCACTGACGGCGGCGCCGGGTCGGGCATGGAACTCCACGGTGAAGGGGCCGATCGGATACCGGAGCCGTCCAGCCAGGAGGAGGGCCAGCGTGGCGCCCCCGGCGCCCACGGCCAGTGCGGCCAGGGCGCGAAGGATGATCGGCAGGACCGGGGAACGCTCGGGCACCCGCCTAGCATGGCGCACCGGGACGAACGCGTCTGCGTGTACGCTAGCCCCGCGGGGATGTAGCTCAGTCGGAAGAGCGCCTGGTTTGCAACCAGGAGGTCGCCGGTTCGAATCCGGTCATCTCCACG
>JBOGWD010000533.1:0-5349 GCA_050693275.1 Actinomycetota bacterium
ACCGACCAGACCCGCTCCATGGCCTCGACGTCGACGAGGTGGAACCGGGAAAGGGCACCGATGGCCAGCCGGGACCGGTTCGGCGAGAACACGTGGGGAGCCCCGTTCTGGTTTCCGAGGGGAACGATTCGGTCCGATATAGGTCGCAGGGTCACCGGGTCCGCCCACCGTAGCTCGTTCGTGTCCGACTTCTGGATCCAGAAGTTGGCCAGCACCGGCTGCCCGGCGGAGGCGGCAACCTCCGCCGTTGATGGAGATGCCCCGACCCCTTCCGAGCAGGGCGGAGTCTGGCCGAAGCCTCCCTCCGACCCCCGCGGCAAGGTGACCGGTGCCGCGGTGAGCGCGAGGGTCACCAGGGCAACCACCAGGACCGAGGACCTGAGGCTCACCGGCTGAGCGCTCCCATTCACCCCTTGCCGGGCGATCGCGCCTCAAGCACCGCCCGGCATCGACTCATCCTACCTTCCCTACTGCCGTTGCGGACCGTTGGTTCCGTGTGGGGCAGGGGCCGCCTGCAATCGTTTGCGTGGTCGTCTGGCTCCTCTTGACCGGCCGGGGACGTCGTTCGGTCGGACGGGAGGCCATCGTCGCTCGAATGGTGCTTGGATGTGTAATGGATCAACAGGCAAGGGCGCGGACGAGGACATGCGGACGGCGACGTGGCTTAATCGGGGCTAGTGTGGCGATTGCCTCTTGCGGGCCGCGTCCCGCCGAGCCCGAGGCACCTGGAACCGAGCCCATCGAGCCTCGGGTCGTCGCGACCGTCGACGTCGGCCACATCGTCTATGCCGTGAGCGCGGGGGCGGGCGGAGTGTGGACGGCGAACTACGAGGACGGGACCGTCTCCCTGGTGGACCCTGGCCGCAACCGCGTCATCAGGACCGCGGACGTCGCCGGAGCGCTCGGCTCGCCGTCGTTCGACGTGCACGCCACCGAGGACGCCATCTGGCTCGCCACGGAGCGGGCCGTCGGCCACCTCGATCCCCGCGATCTGACCGTGGCGACAGCGGCTCGTGTGCCACCGAGTTCAATCGTCGACATGGCGGTCACGGACTCATACGTCTGGGTGTCTCGGCCCGGAGGGGAACGGGAGCGGGGGTCTCGCGCTGCGTTCGGCCTCGAGATCCGGGCCGCGAACGCGGTGGTTCCCCTTCCCGGCAAGTACGGCCTCTACAGCGATGTCGCCGCGGGAGACGCGGGCGTGTGGGCCCTCGCGGAGTCGGATGGCACCCTGGCGGCTATCGCGCTACCGGAAGGCGAACCGGGAATCGCCTCGGACGGTGAGCCCCTGTTCCGTGGCGGCCAAGCCGAGCTCGCCGTGGCCCACGGCTCCGTATGGGTGGAGACTTCGGACGGGGCCCGCTCACGGCTGACCCGATACGATCCGACCACCGCCCAGACCGAGAGCATCACGTTCGACGGGGGGGCCGGCGTCCTGGCCGCGGGCGCCGATGCCGTTTGGGTGCTGACGCACCAGGACGACCGGGGGCTCCTCTGGAGCGTAGATCCGGACACGCTTTCTCTGGAGGGACCACTGGTCCTGGAGGGGAACTTCCGTTCGTCCGACATCGCCTATGGGTTCGGCTCGGTGTGGATCACCCACGACACCAACCTCCTCAGCCGGGTCGCCGTCACGGTCGAGGGGACCCGTGGGGGGTTCGGTCCCCCCTCCCGAGCAGCGAGCAAGCGGGGCGGTCTGCGACTCGCCGAGTGCGTGGGTCTGGTGCCCAGAGGCTCGATGGCTCCGCCGCGTGGTGATCGAGGCAGGCTTCGAGGTCACCGGAGATACGGGGACCTCGCTGAGGGTGAGGGTTGGGCCACTCGACCTCGATGCGTGGAACACCGATGCCGCCCACCCCGTCGAGACGATCGCCGAGAGCCAGGGATACAAGCCTCGTGGGACGTCCCCCGCCTACACCGATGGGGAACGGGTCGTGTGGGAGGCGCAAGGCCTCCACGTGTACCTCTCCTCCTCCGCTCAGGGGGGCGTCGGCGATCTCTCAGATCAGGACCTTCGGTCGCTGGTCGAGGCGTCATACCGGGTCCCCATGGAGGCGGACCTCACCGGCGCCAAGCCACAGCCCAGGCCGACGGGCGAGCAGCGGTTCGAGATCTTGGACGACGGCCGCCTCCGGGTGTGGCCGAACACCGAGGACGTGCAGAACGAGGGCAAGTACCTGTTCGACGCCCCCCACTGCGGGCTGGACTGGATGGTCGACTTCGACGGGAGCTTCTGGAAAGCCATGAAGCCGGCGGATTACGGCACCGGTGAGAACTACCCCTTCTTCTACAACTCGGATCGAGGAGTGATCACCTTCACAGGGGACGACACGGCCGCGTTCCAGGCATCCACGGGCGAGGAGATCCAGCTGAGGCGGCACCCCGGCCCTATCGTCACGTTCCCCTGCGACTAGGCACCGTCCCAACAACGGCTATGCGTTTGGTGCTCGAGCGGCGTCTTATTCGGTGAGTGGAGGAGGCGCCGACCATCGGGGTGTCCGAGGAGCCGGCCGCGAGGACTCGGTCCTTCGAGGCGTTCTTCGAGGGCGAACACGGCCGGTTGTTCGCGACGCTGTGCCTGGTGACCGGTGATGCCCGAGAGGCCGAGGACGTGATGCAGGAGGCCTTCCTGAAGCTGTGGGAGCGCTGGCCCCCCGCAGCGGGGCTGGAGGACCCGGCCGCCTACCTGTACCGGACCGCGTTCAACCTGTTCCGGAGCGGCCGCCGCCGGGTCCTCCGGTGGGCCCGCCGCCTCCCCGCCCCGCTTCCCGAGGACCCCCTGGCCGCGGTGGAGGCCCGCCATGCCGTGGGGGGGCCATCCGGAGGCTCCCGCGCCGCCAACGGGCCGCCGTGGTGCTCACCGAACTCCTTGACATGACCTCCGCCGAGGCGGCCCGGATCCTCGGGGTCCGGCCGGGGACCGTGCGGGTCTTGGCCTCCCAGGGGCGGGCGGCCATGCGGCGAGCCCTGGAGACCGCCCGTGGCTGACCTCCGATCGGAGCTCGAGCGGGCCCGCGACGCGATCTCCCCACCCCCCGGTGCGCTCGGGCGCCTCGTCGATCGTCGTCGTCGCCGGCGCCGGGGCCAGCGCTTCGGAGCGGCGGCGGTGGCGCTGGTCCTCGCGGGCACCGGGATCGGGCTGGCCGCCCGAGCGTTCCTGGCACCGAACGCAGAGGAGGAGCGCCCAACCGAGGCTCCAGAGATGCGGGAGCCGGGACCGGTGGCTCCCCGGGTCACCGCGAGGGTGACGGTGGGCCCGTCCCCCCTGGGGCTCGCCGCCGGGGAGGGAGCGGTGTGGGCCGTCACCCAGCCAGGGAAGGGGCCGAGCGAGCTGGTGCGGGTCGACCCGGGCACGAACGCCGTGGTGGCCCGAGCCCCCTACGAGGGTCATCCGCTGTGGTTCGCTGCAGGAGCGGGGGCGGTGTGGGCGGTGAGGACCACAGACGGCCCCGACGAGCTGCTCCGCTTCGATCCGACCTCCCTCAAGGTCACGGCCCGCGTCCCGGTTGGGGAGTTCGCAGGGCCACTGGTGGCCGGCCCGGAGGGGGTGTGGGTCGTGGTCCGGGACCGGGCGAAGGGTCCGTCCTCCCTGGCCCGGATCGACCCCCCCACCGGGGAGGTGCTGTCCACGATCCCGCTGGGAGAGATCGACGGGGTCATCGGGGTGGAGCTCGCCGGTGGGTCGGTGTGGGTGCGGGGCTGGGAGGGTCGCGACCGTGCCCGCGGCTGCGCCAGGGTGATCCGGGTGGACCCAGGAACCGACTCTCTCGTCCAGGAACCCGTGATCGAGGGGCCGGTCCAGCCGGGGCCCGGCGGCCTCCGCTTGGCGGCCGGGCAGGGCACCCTGTGGGTGAACTGCCGGGAGCGTCGGGCGGAGACCTTCGCCCAGGAGCAGCTCTTCGCCGTCGGCATCGACGCCCGCACCGGGACGGCCGGCCCGGCGCTCCCGCTCCCGGCGGGGGTCTTCTGGCCCATCGGGGCGAGCCCGCACGGGGTGTGGTTCGCGGGGTTCGAGGCCGACGCGCGTCCACTCCTCGCCCTGCTCGACCCGGATACCGGTGCCGTCCGCGCCTCGATTGATCCGGGCCCCGTGGGCGTGGAGAGCACCGTGTACGACCCTTCTACGGAGACCGTCTGGGTCCCCGAGTCGCGCGGGGCTGCGGGTGCCCTCCTCCGTATCGACCTCAGGCAGTGACGATCGGGGTGGACGGCCACCGGTCACCCCATGCCGCCACGTTTGGAGCAGCCCGTCCATCCCCTCGCGAATTGACCAGCCGTCGGCTTCTATCCTGCCGGCCTCCTCGGTGGTCCGCTTCGGGCTCTCACCGCATCGCGGAGCCTGGCCAACGCCGCGATGGCTGCCGGCTGCCCAACCGTCGCATGCCCCGCTGGCGCCACCACCCATACGCTAGGTGGATACGATCCGGAGATGCTCCTGGCCCTCTACGTCGCGGCGGGGCCGGGCGGGAGCTGACCGGAGAGATCGGCTGGACTGCGGAGGAGTACCAGGTTCACGTCACTCGGTTCCTCCACCGCGCCTTCATCGCCGACCGGCGCCGCTCTCCGAGAAACTCCGGGCATTGACGCATGCAAGTTGAGTCACGACTGATCCGCCCGTCCAAGCACGACATCGATCCCGGTGAGAAGCAGCGCGAGCTCTCCCTTCGAGACGCGCCCGACATGCTCAGTAAGAAGAGCTCGGTCGATAGCTACGATCTGGGACACGTTCGCAACCGAGTCCTTCGGGAGGCCTGTACGGCGGGCAGCAAGTGAGACATTTCCTGGAGCCGACGCCCACCGAAGGTTACTCGTCAGTGCAACTACGACCACGGTCGCCAGGCGACTTGCGTTCAACGCATCGCCCTGAACGATGACGACGGGGCGCCGAAACCCCGGGCCCGACCCCGTCGGATCGGGGAGGTCGGCCCAGAAGATGTCGCCCTGGGCGACTACCACTCGCTGCGTTCCAGGGCCCGTCGGCCCGCCTCGGACAGCCACTCATCGGGGCCGGGCTCAACACCTTCCAGGACCTCATCCATCGCCCTGGTGACCGCACCCGGGTCGCGGCGCAGGAGGTACTCGGCGAGGGCCTCTTGGTAGACCTGGCTCCGGGACTTGCCCAGCCGGCGCGCCAGCTCATCGGCCTTCCGGAAGAGCTCGTCGGGGATGGACACAGCCGTCTTCATACTCAGAGTATAACTCCGTGGAGGCATCCAGGAGCTAAGTGCTCTGGGTCGGAAGTTCGATAACGTATCCGTTCCTCATGCCGCAAGAGGCAGCGCCTGCCGCTCCTCGATGCGGTCCATGAGTCGGCGGAGGTCCTGCCTCGTGAACTTCCACTCGAAGGGC
>JBOGWD010000534.1:0-6033 GCA_050693275.1 Actinomycetota bacterium
CTGATCCTGGGTCCGGGCCCGCCGTATGAGGCGGTCGAGGAGGCGACCCAGCAGGTGAGGCGGAACCAGGGTCTCTCCCCGGTGGATCTGCCGGATCGCCGCCACCAATTCCTTGAGCCGATGGCCCTTGGTCAGGTAGCCGGAGGCTCCGGCGTAGATGGCCTCGGTCAGAGTGTCCTCATCCTCCTCCGCCGCCAGAACGAGCACCCGACACCGGCGAACCCGCTCCCTGATATCGCGGATGGCTCGGACCGCGTCGTAGGACGGGAGGTCGGCATCCAGGACGGCCACCTCTGGCTCCGTTCGGGCCACCTCCTGAACCGCCGCCAGGCCGTCCTGGGCCTGGGCCACCACGTCGAGCCCCGCTTCGGCCGCCAGGGCGGTCGCCAGAGCCTCTCGGAAGAGCGAGTGGGCGTCCGCCAATACCACTCGCACGGAAACCTCTCCGTTGTCCATCCTCGGCTGGGCCGCGCTCGCTCCAGTCTCGAGATCGCCCATCAGACCGGCCGGCCGCCGACGTCGACGACCTCGTGACGAACGGCGAACGCTGCGGCCTGGAGCCTGGAACGGACCCCAAGCTTGGTGAGGATGTTCTGGACGTGGGTCCTGATCGTGTTCGCGCTCACGTCCAGGCGCCTGGCGATCTGCGCATTGTCCAGCCCCTCCACCAGGAGCGTCAGCACCTCGCGCTCTCGAGGAGTGAGCTGGCTCGCCAGAAGGGCCGCGCTCTTCTCCTGCGGGGTCCGAGTCACGGCCTCCGCCTGGGGACGCGGGGTGGGCACGACCACCTCGCCCCGCAGCGCCGCCCGGATCCCCTCGGCGAACCTGGGCAGCGGGGTGTCCTTGGTGAGGTAGCCCCGGAACCCGGCCTTCATCGCCTCCCGCACCATCTCCGGATCCCGTCGCCCGGTGAGAGCCAGAACCCGGGTGTCCGGAAGGTCCGCCAGGATCCCCTTGCCGACGCTGATGCCCTCCACGTCGGGCAGACCAAGGTCGACCAGGACCAGGTACGGGCGCTCTCGCCGGGCCACGGCCAGACCTTCCTCACCGGTCCGAGCCACGCCCACCACGTCGATCCCCATCTCGTCCAGCAGCGGAAGGATGGCGTCGGTGAACAGCGCGTGGTCGTCGATGACGAGGGCCTTCACGGACGTCTCGTCCCTCGAAGTGGTACCTGCATGGTGAAGGTCGCTCCGATCCTGCCCGAGCTCACCCAGATGGCGCCCCTATGCGCCTCCAGGACACGCCGAGCGATGAACAGGCCCAGCCCATTGCCGGCGCGGGTCAGACTGGCCGCGGCGCCTCTCTTCAGGGGGTCGAAGATCAATTCCCGCTCGGAGGCAGGGATGCCCGGGCCCCGATCCCGGACCACCACCCGAGCCATCCCGTCCTCGATCCCCGCGGAGACGGAGACCCCCGTCTCCGGAGGCGCGTAGATGAGGGCATTCCGCAGGACGTTGGCGATCGCCCCCCGGAGATGATCAGGATCGGCCATGATGGGAACCTCGCCGGACACCTTGAGGGTGAACCGGTCCGTGCCGGGTTCGATGGAGCACGCCTGTACGGCCTCACGCACCAGCGCCCCGAGGTCGGCCGGCCGAAGCTCCAGGGGCCTCCCGGCCACCGCCCACCACAGGAGCCCGTCGACGAGTCGGGCCAGCTGCTCGAGCTGCTGGCGTGACCGGCGCAGCAGCATGTCGGCCTCCTCCTCATCGCCGCGCGCCATCAGCAGGCGCTCGATGATCGCCATGGCCCCCACGAGCGGTCCCCGGACCTCGTGCGCCGTCAGGGCGATTCCGATGTCGAGACGCTGGTTCCTGCGCTCAGCGTCGGCCACCACGACCAGGTGATCCAGAACGTCGTCGAGCACTTCCTCCAGGATGCGGAACGGCGCACCGTTGGACGGGCGCCCGACCAGGATCACGGCATCCCGGGCCACCACGGCATCCGCCCGATCCACGCCGGCGATGACGGCGAACCGCTCCGCGGTGGAGCGGGTCTCCGCCCCGCTCACCAGATCCGCGTTGCGCAGCGTGGCCAGCTGGCCCCGGAGACGCTTCCCGCCCACGGTGCCCAGCCCCCACGAGCTCACCAGCTCGAGCCTGGTCAGATCCCCCCGACGCAGCCACCCACCGGCGGGGACCCGGAACCTGCGGTTGCAGAACCGGACGGCGGTGCGCACCGCGTCCTCCGGGGTGCGCGCCCGGACCATCTCGCCGGCCAGGGCCGATACCTCGAGGAGGGCGTCGAGGCTCGCCGTCAGGTCGGCTCGATGCCGGAGGTTTCCCAGAACGATGGCGATGTGGCTGGCCACGGCCTGCAGGGTCGTCCCTCGCTCGTCCACAGCGGCCTGAGAGGCCGCGACCTCCAACAGGCCGACCGGTTCCCCGCGTGACAGGAGCGGGATCGTGACCAGTGTCTGGCCGCCGGCGGCCGGGGACCGCGCCGGGCGGCGACCCTCGAGTATTTGTCGGCGCTCGGCCCACCGCTCCGGCCTGTCGGCGGCCTCGATCCGGGGAACCACGGTCTCCAGGCCACCGTCGGACCCGATCAGGAAGATTCGGACCTTCGCACCGGCCTCCCCCACCGCGGCCCGCACCCAGCGGACCGCGGAGCTCGTCGCCTCTTCCATGTCGGAGGACGACCCGAACGCCCGAGAGATCCCTTTGAGAACTTCGACCTCGGTGAGCGTTTCCGTCGAGCGATCCGCTTCCGCTCCCCGCCCCCGCGGAGGGCCGAGGTCGGGTCCGGCACGCCGTCTACGGGCGCCCACGGGTCTCATTCGCTGCGCTCCTCCTCCGTTCCAGGGATCTCGGGCCACGCTGATCCGTCTCGGGACCGCCCCCACCACACGCGGCCCCCTATCCTGACACACTTCGGCCGAAAAGGCCACGGGGAGTGGCCAGAAAGCCTACGTCGCCCTCAGGGATCCGGGGTAGAAAACCTACGGCCATTCGCGCCATTGCGTGCCACGGGCAGTGGCCGCTATGCTCCGATCATCGTTTCCCGGGAGACCGCCGCCTCAAACCGTCTCCGCGAGGTGCTTGGCATGGTCCTTCGGACCGCCAGGCGTCAGCGTGGGCTGACCCTCCGCGACGTGGCCCGGCTGTCGGATTCCCGGTTCAAGGCCTCCGCGTTGGGGGGATATGAGCGGGGCGAGAGATCTATCTCGCTCGAGCGCTTCTGCGATCTCTCCGCGGTCTACGGGGTCCCCGCCGACCGTCTCCTGGCCGAGGTCCTGGACCGGGTTGCCCCCGAAGGCCGTATCGAGGTGGTCGTGGATCTCCGAGCGCTCGACCTGCTGCCCGGGCAGGAGCCCCACCAGGCCGCGGAGCTGGTGGCTCGCGTTCGGGGTGAACGTGAGGAGGATCAGGGCGACGAGATCACCCTGCGAGCCGGGGACCTGGAGGCGCTGGCCCTGGCCTCGGGCCTCAGCCCGGCCGACCTGATCCGCCGGCTCGAGCCGGCCCTCCGCGTCCGCAGGCCCTCCGGCCGGGGCGAGCAGGCGACGCCCCGAGCAACCTAGGCCGGAGGCTCCTCCAGGTCCGCGCCCCGCCAGGGGTACCATGCCGTCCATCGCGTCGAAGGCGGTCGACATCCCCGGTCCGACCCGCAGGCGTCGATCGAGGCGTCCGCGCCTCCGAACGCTGGCGATGCTCGGCGTGGTCGTCCTCGTGCTGGGCGTGATCGCCGGGATGGCCCTCATGCTGAGGGCGCTGCCGCTGGTGCTCGATGCCCGCGCGGAGATGCGCGCCGGGCGTGAGGCCTTCGTACGTGGTGACATGATCCGAGCGAGCCGGGCGTTTCGCCAGGCCGGATCGGCCTTCGACGAGGCCCTCGATCGCCTCCACAACCCGTTCACCCGGTTGGCAGCGTTCTTCCCGCTTCTGGGGCGGACGCCCGACGCGGTCGTCGCCGGCGTGGAGGCCGGCGGGCTGATGGCCAGCGCGGCACGAATCACGTCTGGGGCGGCGGAGCGACTGCCGGGAGGCGTGTCCGCCCTCGTCCCTCGCCGAGGCGTGATCCCCCTCCAGCCCCTCCGGGTCCTGGCCCCGCTCGTTCGGGACGCCCGGGTGCTGGCGGATCGATCCGACCGCGTGCTCCGCGGGGCCCCCCGGTCGCTGGTGCCGGGCCTCGTGCTGGAGCCGCTCGAGCTGCTCTCCGGGGAGGTCGCCGAGGCGCGGCGAGCTCTCGTTTCGGCCGAGGCCATGATCCGCGCGCTCCCCGACTTCCTGGGCGGAGATGGGACCCGCCGCTACTTCTTCGGCGCCCAGAACCCCGCGGAGCTGCGGGGGACGGGAGGTTTGATCGGCGCCTACGCCATCCTCACGGTCGCTGATGGCCACCTGGAACTCGGTCCATTCCGGCCGGTAGGCACGCTCGACTCGCCAGACCCGGCATCGATCGACCCCCCGAGCGATGAATACGCGGATCTCTATCCGGGCCAGCACGCCGTGTACGAGAACTTGAACATGACCCCGGACTTCCCCACTGCGGCCACGGCCATCGAACGGCTGTACGAGCATCAGACCGGCGAGCGGCTGGATGGCACCGTGGTGGCAGACCCGCATGCGCTGGCGCTCCTGATCGGGGCCACCGGTCCCGCCATCGTATCCGCGACGGGGACGACCCTGACCGAGGAGGACGTCGTGTCCTTCGTCAGCAACGAGGCCTTCGCCCTCCTGCCCGACCCGTCGGCCCGCAAGCGGATCCTGGGGGAGGTCGCCGGCCAGGTCCTGGTCCGCTTCCTCAGGGGGGGCGCCGTGAACGACCCCTGGAGGGCCGGGCGGAAGGTGGCCGAGGCCACCGCCGGAGGTCACCTCCTGTTCCACTCGGTCGACCGGGAGGTCCAGGCGGCCTTCGAGACGGCGGGCGTGGCCGGGCGCCTGCTCGATCCCCCTGGGGACTTCCTCGCGGTGGTGGTGAACAACGCGGGGGGGAGCAAGATCGACTTCTACGCCGGGCGGACGATCCGGTACGAGGTGCGCCTGCTCCAAGACGGCCTGGCCGAGGGCCGTACTCGGCTGACGTTCGTCAACGACGCCCCGACGGGAGGGCAGCCCGCATACGTCATCGGTCCCAACCCCCGTACGGATGCTCGGGTGGGGGACAACACCATGATCGTGGGGGTGTACTGTGCAGGCGGGTGCTCCTTCCGC
Source organism: Actinomycetota bacterium (assembly GCA_050693275.1). GTDB lineage: Bacteria > Actinomycetota > UBA4738 > UBA4738 > CALAEC01 > CALAEC01. The sequence continues at coordinate 5,160 of JBOGWD010000534.1, forward strand.
GGCTTCCGCCGCGACGGGGAGCCCGAGGGTCTGGTGGTTGGCCGGGAGCTGGGCCATCCCGAAACGATGACCGGATACCGCATCCCCAGCGGAGAGTCGGGGACGCTCGAGTACCAGTGGGTGGTCCCGGACGCCTGGAGGGAGGAGGACGGGCGGGTCGTGTACCGCCTGACCTTCCAGGACCAGCCGACCATCCGGGCGACCAGCCTCCACGTTGCCGTCCGCATCCCGGAAGGGGCCGAGGTCGCCCGGACCACTTCCGGCATGCGCGTCGTCGGAGATCGAGTGGTGTGGGATGGGGAGGCAGGGGGCGTGATGAGGTTCGAGGTGTCCTTCTCGCCTCCCTTGCTTGGGGGGTGAGCACCTACGTCGAACATCGTAGCCGCGTTCCCCGCATGGCCCGCCACCTGGGGATTTGGAGCCGGATATGCTCGCCCGGAGCCCGGGCAGATTTACGCTTTCGCGCGTATCCTCATGCCACGGTTCGCGGCCTAGTATCAACCGGGTTAGACTTCAGATCCGAGTCGGCCGAGTCAGCCGACCGGAGACGGGGTATAGTCCTAGCCGGGTATCAGCCGATTCGCCGAGGGGAGAAACAGATATGCGAATCTCAAGAGCAGTGCCACTCGGGATTCTTCTCGCGCTGATGGGCGTGCTCGTGGTTTCCGGTCCACTGGCAGGGTTGGCCATGGCCCAGACGTACCCGCCGACGACCCCACCCACCACACCCGCCACGACCCCTCCGGTGGCAGGCACGACCGTGGTCCCGACGGGCGTCGCTCCCGAGGTCGAGGAGGCCCCGGGGGTCCAGCCGGCAGAGGAAGAGGCAGCGGCAGCCCCACTGGCGTTCACCGGGGCCGAGCTCACCCTCCTG
>JBOGWD010000535.1:0-9798 GCA_050693275.1 Actinomycetota bacterium
TCTCCTCGCCGCGCCAGATGGCCTTGTCCCCGTCCACGGTCTCGGCGTAGTGGATGTTCGAGGGGTCGCCGATGTCGAACACGTGGATCCCGCCGTTCCCGAACGGGTTGTCCACCCCGGGTGAGCATGAGGCCCCCGGCGGGACCACTCCGCCGCCGCGCTCGTCGGTGACGAACAGCCACCGGCCGTCGGGAGACGGGTCGGACTCGTGGGAGACGGACACCCCTTCATCCGCCGGCGTCTCCAGGTTGTTGTTCTGCTGGCCCGGTGGCCGCCCGGGGTGGTTGAAGCTGCCGAGGAACCGCCACCCGGTGGCCAGCTCGGGTGTGCCCGGCCCGGCCACGTTGCAGTCGGTGACCTTGGCACCCGTGCTGGTCCCGTCGATGATGGGGCAGCTCAGCGCCTGGCCGTTGATCGTGTTCCCCCGGCCGAACATGCCCCGCACGTCGAAGATCAGGGTGGCGTTGAGGCCGGCGCAGTACAGGCGGCTGCCGGCCGTGGTGATGTCGTGGCACGCGGTGGCGGTGCCCGGCTCGAGCGTCCCGTCCGGCCGGCGCCGCTGGGACCACTCGGGGTGGTCCTCCCAGGACAGCCGGTACACGCTGGGCCGGCAGGCATCTCGCTTCTCCTCCAGCGTGCCGCGGACCAGGCAGCTCCGGGCGTCCACGACGTCGATCCACAGGTTCGGCGTGTTCGAGTCGGACGTGCTGTTGTAGAAGATGCCCCTCCGCCGGGGGTCCGCCGTGACGGTGTGAGAGAACCCGCGGAAGCGGATCAGGTGTGTCTCCCGGACCTCGAACCCTTCCTGGCCGAGCTCGCTGATGTCGATGAGCTCGAGCCCTCCACCGGACGGGTCGTGACAGCGGCCGAGGGCGTCGGTGCTGTCCACCATCAGCCGGGGGTTCGTCGCCGGAGTGACCGCCTGGTCGTGCTGCAGGCCGGTCACCGCGGTGTTCAGCTGGCACTTGGCGGAGCCGTGGTCTGCGATCCAGGTGGGGTTCACCTCGCCGTCCTCGGTGAGACGGAGGATCCGCTGGCCGATGAACCCCTGGTTCCCCTGCCCCAGGGTCCCGGACGACGCCCAGATGTCACCACCCATGGTGAAGAACTTCACGTCGGAGCCGGGGTTGGCCACGAAGTGTTTGATGTGGTCCCAGCTTCCCTCGCCCAGGGCGAGGCCCTCGCCCAGGGGATCGCCCACCAGGGGCACCTGAGGCTGCGTGGGGTCGGTGTGGTCGGCTCGGGCCGGGGATCCCCCCAGCACGAGGGTCAATCCGAGCGCCATTGTCAGCATGGTCGACGCGCGCCTTCGCATGTCTCCTCCCGATGATGCCGGCATGGATACGGGCACTGCGATCCTGGGACAATTTCGACGTCTCAGACGCGTTCTCCTCCCTGCCGTGGCTATCATTCGGCGATGATGCCCCTCCTGGCCCAGGTCCGGTTCCAGGAGTCGCCCATCTCCGTGGTCGTGCTGGCCGCGGCCGTGGTGGCCGCGGCCGCCCTGTACTGGCCGGCTCGGGTTTCGGCCCGGGTACCGAGCGCGGTCGTCTTCGATCCGTGGTCCGGAGGGCTCGACGGCAGGAAGTGGGCCGGCAGGGTGGCCGGAGTGGCGGTGCTGCTGCTGGCCGTGGTGACGGGCCGACTCGGTGAGCCCTCCGAGCTCAGGAACCTGGCCGCGCCGCTCCTCGTGGGGCTGGCATGGCCGGCGCTCCTGTTCGTCGGTGCAGCCGCCGGCCCGGTGTGGCGGTCGCTGGACCCATGGGACGGGCTGGTCAGGGCCCTGGCTCTGGGCGACCGGGGGGGCGCTCCCCAGGACGACGTCCGGTGGGCCCTGGCCCCCGCGGTGGCCTGGGCCGGGTACCTCAGCATCTACCGGACCCCCCTGGCGCCGCGGTCGGTGGGACTGGTGCTGGCGGGGTACACGATCGTGATGGTGGCCGGGGCGTTGGCGGTGGGGCGCCTGCGGTGGCTGCCTCGGGTCGAGCTGTTCGGGCTGATGTTCTCCTGGCTGGCGCGGTTGCCGCGAGGGGCGCTGGAGTCGTGGGCGCCCCCCCGAGGGGCGGAGGTGGTCCTGGGGGCGCTCGCGGGCGGGCTGCTGTTCGGACTGGTGCGCCAATCGGAGCTGTGGGGGGCGCTGAACGTGGTCCCCGGGGCAACGGTGTGGGCCACGCTGGGGTTCGGGGGATCGTGCGCCGCGGTGGCGGGGCTGGCGTGGTGGGCCGCGCGATGGGCGATCCGGGAGGGGGTGGCCGGAAGCGTGACCGCGGCCCTGGTGCCCGCGGTCGGTGCGGTGGCCCTGGCCGTGGCCATGGCTCGCAGCCGCCTGTTCACGTCCCTCCAGCTCCTGCCGCAGCTCCTGGGGGATCCGTTCGGTTTCGGCTGGGACCCCTTCGGGATCCCGGGGCGGCCCATCGAGGCTCCCCTGGGCCCGACACGCCTGGCCGCGGTCCAGGTGGCCACGCTCGTGGCCGGCCACGTCGCGGGGGCGATCGTCCTGGGCCGTCGGGCTCCCGCGAACCGGGGTCCGGGCACCGCGTCCCTGGTGACCCTGGTGATCGTGGGAACCCTGGCGATCCTCCTGGCCCCCGGCGCGTAGGCGCGAGGGGTGATTCGAACGGTTCCTACGGGGTCGTCTTCAGGGCGGGGACCACATCCTCCGCGATGGCCCGGCGCACCCTGCCGGCGTGGCGAGGATCGATGTCCTTGGACGCTCCCACGACGACGAGGTGGGCCAGTCCGCGGTCGAGGAGCTCGCGGAGGCGCGTGACGCAGCGCTCGGCTGGGCCAACGACGGCGAACCGGTCGACGAAGCCGTCGTCGACGACGGCGGTGTGGGCGGCCGAGCTCAGGCCGTGCTGGGCCGCCTCGTACGATTCGTTCACTTCACTTGCGGTGTGGCGGTCCGCATCGGAGAGCCGGTCGAGCGTCGGTTGCGTCCGGAAGAAATGGGCGAAGATCCCCACGTTCGCCCGCACCGCGTCACGGGCAGCGGCGATGTCCCGGTCGGGAGCCACGATCACGAACGCGCCGAGCGAAGGCAGATCGCGGCCAGCCGCCCTGCTGCTCTCGGTGGCGATGCCGATGGCCCAGCCGATCCGGTCGGGGTCCGCGCCCAGGCTGAACGTGATCCGGTCGGCCCACCGGGCGGCCGCGGCGATGGTCCGAGGCCCTGTGGCCGCCACGTCCACCGGCACCTTGGGCTGGCCGTAGTCCTTCAACCACTCGATCCGGCTGGCGAAGCCACCTGCGTCTTCGGTCTCTCCGCGGAGGTAGGTCTGGAGCCGCTGCAGGTACGCCTCCAGCACCGGCACGGGCGCGGGGGCCAGACCAACGAACGTGACGGCGGAATCGCCGCGAGAGATTCCCAGCACCGCCCTCCCCCCCGACTCCACCTGGAGAGTGCCGATGGCCGAGGCGGTGACCGCCGGGTGGCGGGTCAGGGGGTTGGTGACGCCGGGTCCGAGCCGCAGTCGCTCGGTGGCCCTGGCGGCCAGCGCGAGCTCCACGTACACGTCGGCCTGGAGGTTCTGGCTGTCGGCCAGGAGCAGGCCGTCCCAGCCCTCGGCCTCGGCGGTCTCGGCCACCTCCACGCTGTGCTTGGGGAGCGGGAAGGCATGCAGGAAGACCTCGAGTCCGCCACCGGCAGCCACGGACCCAAACGATAGTCCAGCCTGGGGCCACTCGACGGGCCGCCGTGGCAGGCCGTGAACCCCTCCGCGGCTCACCCTGGTCTGGGTCACACCGCGGGCGTCAACGGGCGTCAACCCCACCATGGGGAGGCGTCGGTCATGGAGGATCGTAGACGGGGGTACTGACATCGGTTTCAGGTCAGCCTGGACCATTTCGTGGTCCGCGGCGTGGTCCGGTTTTGGTCCACCGGCAGCCTCGGGAGACAAATCCCCAGGTAGATGGTGCCCCCGGGGGGAACCGCACGAAGGGGGAGACGCTCCGGCGGGTGCATTCGTCGAGGTGAGAGGCTGTCGCGGAAAGGTCAGCGACGGCCTACGCAACGAGCGAAAGAACTCGCTGAGCGAAAAGAGGTCTCTCGTGAGGGTCCCGGGAAGGGCGCGTCCCCCGGCCCTCGCCACTTCCCCGAGGTTCTGATCTTCAGCAGGTTGTGAACGGTGTGCTCGAACCGCCACTCGGAGTTGCAGGCACTCAGGCCGCGTCGCCTGAAGCGGCCAGCACCACGCTGTTTCGCCTGTCCGAACACCGGCTCGATGGTGCCCCCGCGTCTTCGGTAGAGCCGCCGTCCTCGTTTCGTTCGGAGCTTGCGTTCCATGCGTTGAATCCCCGTCAGGCCGTTGGGGATCCGTCCACGCGGCGGCGGGTCATGTGCGGCCGCCGCGCCGCTTGCGACCTTTGGTGGCGATCACGAGCTCGACGCCGAGGTCGTCCTCGGCACCGGCGTTGTCCTCGCTGAGGTAGCCGGCGTCGGCGACCACGACCCCGATCCCCTCGTCTGCTCCTGACTTCGCGACGTTCTCGACCGCCTGCTCCACCATCGGCCTCAGCTGCCGGTAGTCGTTCCCGTCGGTGGTGACCTGGCAGGCGATCGTGATCTGGTTCTTCGTGGCGACCGCCTGGGCGTTGTAGCCCTGGCAGAACCCGCCGGCTGCGGTCGACATCGTGCTGCTGTCGGGGTCGGTAGTGTTCGCCACCCTGCGCCGCCCCGGGTTTCGGACGCGCTCCTGCGGCGGCTTCGGCAGGCGGCCCCGCATGTTCCTGCCGGTCCGCCTCTTGTACTCCTCGCGGGCGGCCATCTTGGCCTCGTACTCGGCCTGGCGCTCGGCCTGCTCGGCGTCGAGGCGGGCCTTGGCCGCGAGCAGGCGGGCCGACCTGGTGCCCGGCTCGGTGAGCTCCTCGGGGATCTCGGGAGACGAAGACGCCTCCGCGCGCCGGTCCTCCTCCTCATCGGTGGCCAGGGCCTCGGCGAGGATCCTCTCGACCTCGGCGCGGATCCAGTCCTCGCTGCGGTTGGCGCCGGGCGAGGCGTTGGCCTTGACGCGGGTGGAGTCAAGCGCCACGAGGCCCATCTTGAGCAGTCCCACTTCTGCAGCGAGGCGCAGCACCTGGTCGAACAGCTCGGCCAGCTCGGACTCGTGGTCCTTGATGAACCGGGCGACGGTGGCGTGGTCGGGAGCCTCGTTCGCAGCGATGAAGCGGAAGGCGACGTCCTCTATGCAGCGCCGCTCGATCAGTCGCGAGGAACGGGCCCCCGTGGCGTAGGCGTAGATGAGCAGGGCCACCATCATCTTGGGGTCGTAGGCGGCTCGGCCCCATCCGTCGACCCGTCGCCGCGCGTAGAAGGCGGACAGGTCCAGGGTGTCGACGGCGGCGATCACGAACCGGGCGAGGTGGTCCTGGGGGAGCCATTCGTCCAGACTCGGGGGCATCAGGAACTGTTGGTCGCGGTCGCAGGGAACGAAGTTGTAGGCCATCGGCTGCCTCCATAAGGGCTCGGGAGCGAACTACACCGATGTCATTGTCCCCGCAGGGAGACTTGCTGGCGAGCACATCCGCGACCGTTTACCGAGGGTTTACGCGACAGCCTCACAGGGCGACAAAGAACGCGAACGAGCCGAGCTCGGTTGCACCGCCCATGTCCATCCCGTTCATCTGCCGGACCGCGACGACCCAGGATGCGCCCGCGAGCCCGAGGGTCGCCGCCAGCGCGGCTGCCGTCGCGGCTGTCCTAGCGCTGGTCATGGCTGGAGTCGGCGGCGGGTCCGTCCGGTATTGATCGAGCAGTTGGTGGCCGATCGACCTCAAGTGACAGTGCGCCACGCTGGTCCGAGCGATGCTCGCGGACTGATCGTGCCGGCGTCGTGCTCATTGGGCTCCTCGGGGTGGTGAGCGATCCCCTATCATGGCCCGCATCCGCCGCCGGGATCGAGCGCTGCGCGCTCAGAACGGGTACTCGTCCTTGCGCCAGCTGCGCGGCTCCTCCGGCTGCGGCTTCGGCGTCCGCTCGAGCAGCATGTTGAAGTAGGGAGCGACGAACGGATCGGGCGCCATCACCGTATAGGTGTGGTAGACAGTCCCGTTCTCGCGGGCGAACGCGATGTAGCTTGGGGCCTCGCGGAGGCCGTCCTTGAGCTCCGCGCCAACCTGCTCCGACCATTCCTGCAGCCAGCCCGGCGGGTTGTCGATCATCTCCTTGACCTCAGGGATCTGCTGCGCCTGCTCCTCGGTCAACGCAAGCCCGAAGTCCAACGGGAAGTCGGTCCCGTGCGTCGACACGTAGGGGAACTGCCAGCCCATCCGCTTCTTGTAGGCGGCAAGGCGGTCGATAGGTGCCCGCGAGAAACAGAGGAACGTGACGTCGCGCTTGTTCAAGTGAATCAGCTGGCCGTCGAACCCGTCTGCGAGGCTCGTGCATCCGGGGCATGCCCCGACCTCGTAATCCGGCCCGTACATGATGTTGTAGGCGAGGAGCTGTGAGCGGCCATCGAACAACTCGGCGAGGGTTTCCTTCCCGTCGTCGGTGTCGAACTCGTACTCCTTCGCGACCGGGACCCAGGGGAGCTCGAGCCGCTTCCTCTTGATCTCCTCGTTTCGCTCGGCGTGCTCCGCCTCGAGCTTGGCCAGCTCGTCGCGTGCCACCTGCCACTCGTCGCGCGTTCCAATCTTGTGCCCAGCCACCTCGTCTCCCTCCTGTGAGCTCGGCCGCTCCGACCGATTCGACGTCTCGGCCTCAAGTTACTCCGACACCAACTACGACTCCAGATCGCCCGCAAACTCATCGCGAAGGCGGCCGGCTCTAACCAGGACGCTTAGGCTTGCTTGTGGGCGCTGAAGGAGTCGAACCTTCCACTTCCGCCTTGTAAGGGCCCCTCCGGGCAACCCAGCTACATGCTGAAACGGGCGAGGGCACTGGTCAGTGCGGCTGTCAACAGCGCCCTGGTTGACACAGACTGGCACAGGCTGGCATATGTGGTGCTTCCTTTTTGCTTGCTCGGCTTGTCCCATAACTGGTTGGGTTGCCGCGGCCTTCTCCCCTGCGGGCCCGGAGCCCACCACGATCAAGTCACACGTATCCATGGCAGATCTCCTCTCCCCTACTTGGGCGTGTCGCCCTTCACGACGATGCTTCCTTCCATGCCGGGGTGGATGGTGCACTCGTAGGGGTACGTCCCCGGCTGCTCGAATGTGTGACGGAACGTCCCGGAGCTCTGATCCACGCTCTGGAACCCCTGGCCCGCCACGTCGTGCGGCGCCCGTCCCTCCCACACCCAGGTCACCGTGGCCCCTGTCTCGACGGTAAGGGTGGTCGGCTCGAACTGATAGTCACGGACGGCCACGGCCGGCCCCTCGACGGAGGTGGGCGGTCCGGCCGAGCCCGGGGAGGCGCACCCCGCGGCGGTGAGCGCCACGGCAGCCACCCACAGGAACAGGCGGGTCATCGATCCTCGAGTCATGTCCTCCTCCTCTGCGTCATTGGTCAGTCGAGATTCGTCACCGGTCTGCGGTCCTTGCTCGCAGCGGCTTGACCCCCGATGCCACGACGAGCCCCGCCGTCAGCAGCACCAGGTTCTTGACCACGAACTCCCCCACGGCCGTCAGCACCAGGGGGTTGGTCCCCTGAAACGCCACGTCCGGCAGGGTGAGGAGCACCAGGAACGTCCCCGCCATGTGGGCCGCGAACACCGGGAGCACCACCCGGAGGAGCCGACCGGTGGCGAAGGCCACGCCGATCACGATCTCGACGACGCCGAGCACGGGAACCAACCAGGCGGAGTCCAGGAAGGGCACCGTGGCGGCCACCAGCCCTCCGACCGCCGAGACCCCGGCCACCTTGAGCGCCCCGAACCACACGAACACGATGCCCAGCGAAATCCGAAGGAGCATGGGGCCAGCCCGGCCGAGGAGCCGTCGGATGGTCCCGTCGTAGGCCTCCAGGCGTCGGCGGAGCTCCGCCCAGCGTGAGGCGGCCTGCACCGGTCCCTGACGCATCGGTCGTTGCGTGGCGGTCTGCACGGCGCGGAGACCGCCGCCGCCCGGGCGGACGCCGTCATCCATCAGGGTCTTGTTCTTCATCACCCCTCCATTGCGGTCGGGCGAGCCCTCTACGGGATCGCGATCTGATGTCGGAGCCGTGTCGGGTCGACTCAGCTCGTTGGCGCTAGACGAGACGAATCGGCGAGTGCTCCTGTGACACGACGTCCGTCCGGAGGTTCTGAAGACGGCCGCCAGCCCAGATCCGTTTCGGCAGAGACTAGGAGCTGGGGAGCGGCTGGCCGGCGAAGGTGCCGAGATGAGCCAGCTTCTCCGGATTGCTGACGGCCCGGACGGTCTGCACCAGGTCGTCGGCGATGTCGAGCGAGACCGCCAGCACGGGGCGCCCCTCGCGATCGAGGAACAGGGCCCCCGGCTGTCCGTTGATGACCGCGAGGCGCATGGCGCTGGCCCCCAAGCGGGCCCCGAACCGGCCCCCTCCGAGCATCACCCGGGCCAACCGGTCCCGACCGTAGACGGGGCGGGGGAACGCCGGAGCCTTGCCGCCCCCGTCGCCGTAGGCGGCGACGTCCGCGGCGAGCAGACCGACCAGCCCATCGGTGTCTCCCTTGGTCACCGCGTCGAAGAACCGCTGGGCCAGCTCCTCCCGGCGCTTCCGGGACGCCTCGAACCGCGGCTTCTTGGCGTCGATCTGCCGGCGGGCCCGGACGGCGATCTGCCGGCAGTTGTCCTCGCTCTTGCCGACCACCTGGGCGATCTCGTCGTAGCCGTAGTCGAAGACCTCCCGGAGCAGGAACACGGCCCGCTCCACCGGGGTGAGGCTCTCGAGCAGCACGAGGAAGGCCATGGAGAGGGAGTCGGCGGTCTCCGCCTGCTGGGGGCCCTCGTCGGTGACGATCGGCTCGGGCAGCCAGGTGCCCACGTAGTGCTCCCGACGCACCCGGGCCGAGCGCAAGAGGTCGATGCTGAGCCGGGTGGTGATCGCCGACAGGTAGGCCTTCGGGGACTCGATCGCCGTCCCCTTGGCCGACTCTCGATGGAAGCGCAGGATCGCTTCCTGGACGATGTCCTCGGCCTCGCTGGCGCTCCCCAGCATCCGGTAGGCGATGGAGAACATCAGCGGCCGGAGCTCCTCGTATAGCTGGCTCACTCGCGTTTCCCTTGAGGTCTGGACCTCCATGCTAGATGAGACGAGAGAGCACCTCGCCCTGTGACACTCCTAGCGCGGCTGGTGTCACAGCCGCCTGCGTCCCTCCGTCTCTTTCTCCAGGAACCAGCGGCGTGGAGGTGAGATTCCGATGAGGACGCAGGGAGAGATCCGTACCGCCGTGGGGTGGCCCCAGCCGGAGGTCATCGTGCCTGGGGTCCGTCCAGACCTCGGTCAGGTCAGCCGACTGCCCGGCTCCCCGGCGAGCCGCGAGGATGGGAAGGATGCCGCGGCGTCTTCTTCCCCGAGGGAAGGAACAGGGGCCCAACCCTGCCCCGAGAGGATCTGGTGGTTCGGAGTTCTCGTGGGCGGACCCTTGATGCTCATCGGATTCCTGCTGACGCTCACCCTGTTCGGAGCTCCTCTGGGGATCCCACTGTGGGCCGCTGGGCTTGGGCTCATGCTCTCCCCGCGACCGTGCCGGGAGTGACTGGGAGACAGAACCTAGCAGCAATCTGGCCACTGAAAGTCTTCCCACCCCTGGTGTGGAGACGCCCGCCGAGGGCCGAGTCCGCGCAAGTGGTGTATGAGATCACCGCTCCATCCCTCGCTCTGAACGGCTAGCTCGCCGCCACCAGTTCTCCTGTCACCTCCTCCCCGGCCTCCTCGAACTCTCCGTCGACGCTCGC
>JBOGWD010000536.1:0-7946 GCA_050693275.1 Actinomycetota bacterium
GAGCAGCGGGACGAGGTCCTCGACACGGCGCCCGAGGCGGCCCCGAAGGCGTTCACGCTCAAGGAGCTCGTGGCGCTCCTGGGGGCGCTCCCGCCGCGACTCGGCGAGCCCGACCGCGAGGCTCTGGTGGCCAGGGTGGCCGACGCCCACCGCCTCCGCGAGGAGGGGACCGGGCCCCACCCGGCCGACGAGGACGTGGCCGACCCGCTCGGCCTGGGGATGGAGGCCTACCGCGCGACAGCGTGGGAGATCGAGGAGCTGGTCGACGCCGCCGTCCGAGGGCTGGCCGGCGAGCCGGTGCCCGCCGAGGGGGCCTAGGCGTGCGGGTGGCCATCGGCGCCGACCACGCCGGGTTCGCCCTGAAGGGGGACCTGGTGCGGTTCCTGAAGGAGCTCGGGCACGAGGTGCAGGATCTCGGCACCGACTCCGAGGAGCCCACCGACTACCCGCCGATCTGTGCCGCAGTGGCCCGGTCCGTTCGTGATGGGCGGGCCGACCGAGGCGTCGTGCTGGGCGGATCTGGGCAGGGGGAGCAGATCGCCGCGAACAAGGTCCGGGGGATCCGGGCCGCGCTGTGCAACGACCTGTACACGGCCCGGATGTCTCGCCTGCACAACGACGCCACCGTGCTGTCGATGGGGGCGCGGGTGGTCGCGCCGGCCCTGGCAAACGACATCCTGCGGCTGTGGCTCGACACGGGGTTCGAGGGCGGCCGGCACCAGCGACGGATCGAGCAGATCGAGGGGATCGAGCGCGAGGAGGCGAACGGATGAAGGAGTGGGTGGCGGACTGGGAGTCGCTCAAGGCGACCGATCCCGAGGTGGCGGAGGCGCTGGTCGGGGAGCTGGAGCGGGAGCGCTCCACGATCCGCCTGATCGCCTCGGAGAACTTCACCAGCCCCGCCGTGCTGGCCGCCCTGGCCTCCAGCATGAACAACAAGTACGCCGAGGGCCTCCCGGGCAAGCGCTACTACGGCGGGTGCCGGTGGGTCGACGTGACTGAGAATCTGGCCATCGACCGGGCCAAGGAGCTGTTCGGCGCGGAGCACGCCAACGTCCAGCCGCACGCGGGGGCCCAGGCGAACATGGCCGCGTACTTCGCGTTCATGGAGGTGGGGGACACCATGCTGGGGATGTCGCTGCCTCACGGCGGCCACCTCACCCACGGCTCCCCGGTGAACTTCAGCGGGAAGTGGTTCGACGTGGTGGCCTACGAGGTCGACAAGGACACCGAGCTGATCGACCTCGACCGGGTCCGGGACCTGGCCAGGGGGCACCGCCCGAAGATCATCGTGGCGGGAGCCACCGCGTACCCGCGCACGATCGACTTCGCGGGGTTCCGGGAGATCGCCGACGAGATCGGGGCCATCTTCATGGTCGACGCGGCCCACTTCATCGGCCTGGTGGCCGGCGGGGCCTTCCCCAGCCCCGTACCCCATGCGGACGTGGTCACGTTCACCACGCACAAGACGCTCCGGGGCCCCCGGGGGGCCATGATCCTCTGCCGGGAGGAGCACGCCAAGGCCGTCGACAAGGCGACGTTCCCGATGATGCAGGGCGGTCCCCTGGAGCACTGCATCGCCGCCAAGGCCGTGGCGCTGAAGGAAGCGATGGGTCCGGAGTTCCGCGACTACGCCCAAAGAGTGGTGCGGACCGCCCGGGCGCTGGCGGCGGGGCTCGCCGACCGGGGGCTGCGACTGGTCAGCGGCGGCACGGACTCCCACCTGGCGCTGGTCGACCTCCAGCTTGCGGGGATCACCGGCGCCGACGCCGAGCGCGCCTGCGACGACGTGGGGATCACGCTGAACAAGAACGCGATCCCTTTCGATCCGCTCCCCCCGGCCACTGCCTCCGGGATCCGCGTGGGCACGCCCGGCCCGGCCACGCTGGGGATGGACGAGCCGGAGATGAAGGAGATCGCCGACATCATCGGAGAGGTCATCTCCTCGCCCGAGGAGGAGGAGGTGAAGCAGCGGGCCCGCGAGCGCGTGGCCGCTCTGGCCGCCCGGTTCCCCGCGTACCCGTAGCTCCCGTGTTCGCCTACATCCTGGTGCTGCTGGCGTCCGCCGCGGCGGCCTACGCGGCCACGCCGGTGGTCCGCCGGCTGTCCCTCCGGTTCGGGGCCATCGACCGGCCCGGCGACCGCAAGGTCCATCCGAGGCCGACCCCCACGCTGGGAGGGCTGGCCCTGTGGCTCGCCTGCCTGGCCGGGTTCGGGGTGGCCTACCTCACCCCCGAGTTCCGGAGGCTGTTCGGGGAGTCGTCGGAGCCCCTGGGAGTGGTCCTGGCGGGGACCGTGATCGTTGCGCTGGGCTCGTACGACGACGTCCGGGGGCTGTCGGTGCCGGCCAAGGTCGCCGGGCAGGTGCTGGCCGGAGGGCTCCTGATCCTGTACGGCGTCCAGCTCTTCTACGTCTGGTTCCCGGGGCTCGGCGTGGTCTCCCTGTCCCCCGACCTGGCTGTCCCGATCACGCTGCTCTGGGTCCTGGTGATCGTCAACGCGGTCAACCTGATCGACGGGCTCGACGGGCTGGCCGCCGGCGTGACCGCCATCGCCGCCGGGGCGTTCTTCACCTACGCGTTCCGCACAGGGGCCCCGCTCTTCGCTGGGCCGTCCCCCGCTCACCTGTTCTCGGTGGTCGTCGCCGGTGCCGCGCTGGGGTTCCTGCCCCACAACTTCAACCCGGCCCGGATCTTCATGGGTGACTCGGGCTCGATGCTCCTGGGGCTGGTGCTGGCCGCGGCCACGATCTCCGGGGTGGGCCGCACCGACGCCCCCACAGCCCCGGACCTGGCCGCCGTGGCCATCCCCGCGGCCATCCCGCTGCTGGTCCTGGCGGTCCCGCTCGTCGACGTGCTGTGGGCCATCGTGCGTCGTCTTCGTCGGGGCCGGCCCGTGTACGCCCCGGACAAGGAGCACATCCACCACCGGCTCCTCGAGATCGGGCACTCCCACCGGCAGGCCGTGCTCCTGATGTATCTGTGGAGCGCGCTCCTGGCCTCCTCGGCCCTGGCCATGACGTTCGTGCCCAGCCGGACCCTGGCCGTGGCGTTCCTGGTGGGGATCGCGGCCATCCTGATCGGCACGGCCGTCCCCCGCATGCGCCGGGCCAATGGCCGCGTGCGTTCCTGAGCCTCGGTCCCGTATCCTGTCCGTCGTATGGACCGGGCCGCCCGCGGACGGGGAGTGGAGATCGCCACGGCCGCGGCCGTGGGGCTGGCCCTGGTCGTGGGGACGGCCGGTCCGGCCCTGGCGGCGACCCTCAGCCTGGCGGCCTCCAAGACTACGGTCGAGTTCGGTGAGACAACGACGCTGTCCGGAGCGGTCTCCCCGGCACCGCCCCCCGGGACCACCGTCGAGATCGTGGACGCCGACGCCCCGGTCACCGTGCTCGTCACGGCCCCGACCGACGGAGGCGGGAGCTTCGCCGTCGACCTGGCCCCCGAGCGCAACATCAAGGTGGCCGCCCGGGTCGGCCCGGATCAGAGCCCGCCGGTCCAGCTCCTGGTCCGGCCGCGACTCACCGCTCACCTGGGGGGCGTGCGCCTCTTCGGGACGGCGGTCGTCTCCGGCCACCTCCAGCCGGACCATCCCGGAGCCGCGGTGAAGGTGACGCTGTTCCGGGGAGACCGGGTGGCCGGCCGGGCCGACGCCCAGGTATCGGGCTCGGCCTACTCGGCCGAGTTCGACATCCTGCGGCCGGGACGGTACCGGGCCGATGCCGAGTTCGACGACGCCGACCACGAGCCGGCGGGGGCGAAGTCGGAGGCGAGACGGGTCTCCACCCCGCCCTCGCTCCACGCGGGTTCCCACGGGCGATGGGTGGCGATCCTGGAACAGCGCCTCCGGGACCTGCACTACCGGGTCCCCAAGCCGACCCGCGGGTTCGACCACCGCACCGGCGACGCCGTGCTGGCGTTTCACAAGGTCCAGGGGATGCGGCGGGTGGAGACGGCGGGCCGGGCGACCTGGAAGCGCCTGGGCAAGCCCCGGACGCCGAAGCCCCGGTCGAAGGGCCAGAAGGTCCACATCGAGATCGATCAGTCGAAGCAGGTCCTGTACGTGGTGCGGAAGGGGGAGATCGACGAGATCGTGCATACCTCGACCGGGGCCGGCGGGGCCACCCGCGACGGGGTGTTCCACGTCCACCGCAAGATCGCCGGTTTCAGCCCGGGCCGGCTGTACTACCCCTCGTACTTCGACGGGCTCCGGGCCGTGCACGGGTGGCCGGACGTCCCGCCGACCAATGCCAGCCACGGATGCTCACGGGTCCCGTACTGGACCGCCGAGCACCTGTTCGCGATCATGGGGTACGGGATGGAGGTCCGCGTCTACCACTGACGACTCAGCAGGCGCATTCGATCTCCGTGCGCACCTCGCCGAGCGAGCGCGTCGACCGACCGAGCTGGTCGATGGTCCCGAGCCCCGCCGGATCGAGCACCCCGAGCCGCTCGCCGGTCGCGGCATCGACGATCACGATCTGATCCTTCAGCCCGACGTACAGTCGGCCGCCGTCGTTCGCCGTCTGGAGCCCGGTGATCCTCTCGTCCATATCCCACGAGCGCCCCGGCGCCCACGTCGAGGCATCCAGGGCCACGAGGCCCGTTCCCTTCCCCAGGTACAGCATCCCGTCGGGTCCGGCCACCGCGTGGGCGATCCCTCCCCGGGACCCGAACGCCGCCTGGGTGGTGCGAGTGACCGCCAGCGATCCGGTGTCGGCCTCCGCCACGGTGCCCGTCGCGGCGTCGGCCACGTACAGGCGCCCGCCGTCCGGGCTGACCGAGATGGCCATGGCCCGCTCGTCGGCGGTCCCGAACGAGGGTGGGAGATCGATGCAGTGCGCCCACAGCTCGTCGAGGCTCAGGACGTGGACGAACGCCCGTCGCCCTCCCTCGGCGCCCTCGAGCGTGTAGAGCGTGTACAGGCGTCGTCCGTCCGGGCTGGCCGCCTGGACCCGGGCGGTTCCCTGCATCGACTCCTGGAGCTCCTCGTCCACCGTGTAGACGCCCACGACCTCCTCCGTGCGGAGGTCCAGGCGGCGGACCCGATAGCTGGTGGGATCCCTGGGAGGGAGGTACTCGACGACGAAGAGACTCCGCCCGTCGGTCGAGAACGCCTCCGGCTCGTAGTTGCCGTCGAGCTCGACCGTCCTCGGCTCCGAGGTTCCCTCCCCGAGGATGACCAGCGTCGTGGATGCCCGGCCCCCGGGGTAGCCGGTGCCCTCTCGGGGGCTCCCCAGGGCCACCATGGCGGCGTCTCCGGATGCGACCTTGACGTCGAGCCTTCCCTCCACGTCCCGAGACCACAGGACAGCTCCCGACGCCGGATCGATCGCCTCGACCCGAGTTGCCCCGTCCTGGGGGATGGCGCGAACCACCGCCGACCAATCGATCGATGGGACGGCGTCGGGAACGCTCACCGTGACCCCCTTCGGGAGGTCCCGGACCAGCGTGATGCCCTCTGACGTGCGAAGGAACAGGACGTCCTTAGGCTTCGGCTCCGCCCGGGAATCAGACTGCGTCTCCGGCCGCGACCCGGCCGCCAGCATCACCACGGCGAATGCGGCCACGGTCCCCAACAGCGTTCTCCGCATCGGACCCTCCTCCTCGGTCGGTCCGATGCGTTAGACGACGTCGATCCGGTCTCGGTTCAGGGACCCGCCTGCGGGCGCCAAGGGTGCTAGGTCAAGAGCCGTTCGCGGATCCTCGGGGCGAGCTCGGGTGGCATGGTCCGGAGGGGCCGGCCGCCGGGGTCGTGGAACCGGAGGTTCCGGGCCGGATGGCCGCTGGTGCGCCAGCCGCCCTCGTGAAGCAAGCGGTGGTGGGCGTGGCACAGCAGCACCAGGTTGTCCAGGTCCGTGCCTCCGCCGCTGGCCCAGTGGACCAGGTGGTGGGCCTTGAGCCACCTGCGCCGCTCGCATCCTGGGAACCGGCAGGCCCCGTCCCGGTGTCGCAGCAGTCGGCCCAGGTACCCCGGCACGGCCCGTCCCCGCCGGCCCACCCCCACGGGTCGGCCCCCCGATTCCAGTACCCACTCGATCCGTCCGTCGCAGGCCAGGCGGCGAACCGCCTCGGTGGGAAGGCCCCGACCGTCCTCGGTCTCGGCCACCACCGGCCCGATCGCTGACTCCTCGGCCGCAAGCACCTCGGCCCCAGCATGGACCACGAGGGTGGATGGCGGCGCCTCATCCTGAGGGCCCCCGGTGACCAGTTCCACCAGGGCGTCGGCCAAGCGGGCCTCCTGGGGAGCCTCGGGCCGGTCGGCCAGGACCACCTCCTGAGCCCGCTGCTCCAGGGCGCCCTGGACCGCGGCACCCTCCTCGCCGGGGAGGGTGGCCTCCAGGTACAGGAGCGGGAGGTCGGGGTCCCAGTGGAAGGACAGCGACCGGAGCCGGCGGGCCTCCTCGCCCCGGGCCCGGGCCTCCCGGTCGTGGCGGGCCGCTTCCCGGTGGAGGGTCCACGGCCGGAGCCGCGGGGCCCGGTCCGCCCAGCACCGGTCGGTCTCGGGAGTGGCGAACCGGGTCAGGGGCCGGAGCTGGTCCCAGGACAGCCTGCCGGAAGCGTACGCGTCGCTGATCTGGGGGAGCCGGCGAAGCGCGTGGGCCACCCGGACCCACTCTCGAGCGGTGCCCCAGGCCAACCCGTATCGCCCGGCCAGCCAGGAGCTCATCGAGGTGGCGCCGTCGCGCTTCCACAGGCCACGCTCGTCGAAGGCGGCCACCACCCGGAGCGCCTCCGCCGAGGCCGCCACCATCAGCGCGGCGGCCCTGTCCAGGGCGTTCGCCAGCTGTCCGGAGGTCCGCGGGGCCGCGAATTCCATGGCTGTAATCCTAGAACGGGGGTCTGACAAAAATTGCTCCCGAGGTGCTCGAGCCGGACCCGTGGCATGACATCGTCTTTGGGGCTCCGCTACGCGGACGAGGCGGCGGAGTACCAGCGGTTCATCCTGGGGAAGCTGGGGGACGACGACCCGGCCGAGGTGCAGGTCGGCACCCCCTCGGCCCTCCGAGAGCTCTTCCGCGAGGCCGGTGACCGGCTCCGGACACGCCCCGCCCCGTCCGAGTGGTCCGTCCTGGAGGTCGCCGGGCACATGCTCGATGCCGAGGTGGTGGCTTCCGCGAGGTACCGGTGGATCCTGGCCGAGGACGAGCCCGGCTCCTCGGCTACGACCAGGAGTCGTGGATGGAGCGGCTGCGGCACCACGAGGACGCCCCCGACGAGCTCTGGCGCTTTTCGAGGCGCTCCGGACGGCCAACCTCGCGCTGTGGTCACGGAGCTCTGAGGCGGATCGCGCTCGGATCGGCATGCACGAGGAACGCGGGCCCGAGAGCTACGAGCTCACGTTCCGGCCGATGGCCGGCCACGACGGGAACCACCTGGCTCAGGCGCGTCAAGCGCTCCGCGCCGGATAGACGGTCCGGTTCGACCTCAGGCCACCAGGGCCTGGCAGAACTCTGTGAACGCGGCGATGTACTGGTTGACGTCGGCCTCGAAGTGCTGGACCGAGATCGTCCACTGCTCCTCGTCGCCGGGCGTCATGAACACCCCGCGGTTGACCATCCACGGCCACGAGGCCTCGTACAGCGCCACGTTGCACTCGAGGAAGTCGCGATAGTTGGTCAGCGGCTCCCGGCGGTAGGAGACGGCTCCCTTGCAGCCCAGGTCCACCGTGTGGGCGGGGATCCCCGCGTCGTCGATGGCCCGCTGGCACCCCTCGGCCAGGATCGTCCCCAGCTTGCCGAGGTACTCGTACGCGTCGGGCGTGAGGACCTCGGTCAACGCGGCCAGCCCGGCCGCCGCCGATAGTGGATTCCCGTTGAACGTGCCCATGTGGGCCACGCCGGTGGTGATCTCCGCCATGAGGTCGGCCCGCCCCCCGAACGCCCCCAGGGCCGCCCCGCCGCCCACGGCCTTGGCGAAGCACGACAGGTCGGGGTGGACGCCGAA
>JBOGWD010000537.1:0-2763 GCA_050693275.1 Actinomycetota bacterium
AGAACGGGAACCGGCCCTGGGTGGGGATGATCGGCTACGAGGCCTGGCACCTGGGGATGATGAGCCGGGGGACCCGGGCCCCCGGCGGCGACCGCGACGTGGCGGTGCTGTGGGAGGACGAGCCCGGGATCGGTGAGTTCTTCGTGAACGAGGAGCTGTACGAGCTCCCCGACTACCTGCCGGGGGAGGAGGATCTCCGCGAGCGGCTCCGCGACCTGGACGGCGACGACGGCGCCATCGACGGCTCCTGGCGGGGATGGGACCTGGAGGATCCGAAGGTCGTCCCGGCCACCCCGGCCTTCGTCGAGCACCAGGGGGCGGCCCTCCTGGAGATGGTCCGCCGGGAGCCGATCGGGGACGACGATCTCACCGATCTCCTGTTCGTGGAGCTGAAGCCGACGGACTTCGGCGGGCACCTGTGGAACATGGTGGCCCCGGAGGAGGAGGAGGTGCTCCGGGCCCAGGACGACGTGCTGCGCACGCTCGTCGAGGAGCTCGACCGGAAGGTCGGGCCGGGGGAGTGGGTGCTGGCATTCACCGCCGACCACGGTCAGACGCCGAAGCCCGAGACCACGGGAGGGCTCCGGATCCACCCGGACCTCGTGGGGCGGCGGATCGACGGGTACTTCGGCCGGAAGGTGGTGCAGAAGGTGACGCCGTCGGGGCTGTTCCTGGACCACGATGCCCTCGAGGCCGCGGGGATCACCCTGGAGGACGTGGCCCGGTTCGTGGCCACCTATCGCTACGGCGACGGCCTGCCCATGGACGTCGACCGGACGTCGATCGCCCGGGAGAACCTCCGGCGGCGGGTGTTCGCCGCGGCGCTCCCGGCGACCTACCTGGCGGAGCTGACGGAGCGGGAGGCCGCCGCGCTCGGACCGGGCATGTACCCGGAGGGCGACCTCACCTCGCCCGTTCCGGTTCCGCTGTAGCGGTGTCCGGGACCCGCCGGGCCCACAGACCGATCAGGACCGCCAGCACCAGGAAGACCACGCCGGCGCCGATCATCAGCGTCCGGGCCCCGGCCGGGGTCAGGAACAGGAAGAGCACCAGGGCGGGAAGGATCCACGAGAGGTTGTACGCGATGTCCTGGAGGCTGAACCCCCGGCCCCGGAACGAGTCCGCCAGGGCTTGCTGCATCATCGTGTCCACCCCGACCTTCCCCAGGAAGAAGCTGACCCCGACGGTGAACGCCATCAGCGAGATGCCCACCAGGTTGATGATGCCCCCGAACGCCAGCATGCCGGCCCCCCCGAAGACCAGGGCCCCGGTCACGATGCGCACCGGTCGGACCCGACGCCGCAGCATGG
Organism: Actinomycetota bacterium; assembly: GCA_050693275.1. Lineage (GTDB taxonomy): Bacteria > Actinomycetota > UBA4738 > UBA4738 > CALAEC01 > CALAEC01. Next base: position 1,311 of record JBOGWD010000537.1, read on the forward strand.
CCGCGGTGACGAACCCCACCACCGCCCCCAGCGCGCCGACCGCCCCGGCCACGGTCGTGACCGCCCCCTGCTCGACGATGAGCTCCCGGGAGATGAAGGCGGTGGCCAGGACAGTGAACGTCAGCAGCGTCCGGATGACCAGGAACGAGGTCAGGGCCAGCCCGGCCGCGGCCCGTCGAACGACCTCCCGGACACCCTCCCAGATATCCCGGAAGAGCCGGCCGACCTCCTCGCGGAGCGGGACGACCCGCTTGGCGTAGCCGAGGTTGCCCGTTAGCGCGGCGGCCGCCGTGGCGAACACGTACACGACGATGCCCACGATCAGGATCAGCGACGTGCTCACGGTGGCCGACGCCGCCAACGCCACCCCGGCGCCGAAGAGCTGGAACACGGCGCTCCCGCCCTGGGAGATGGCGTTCCCCTGCAGGAGCTCCCGTTCGCCCAGGACCGCTGGCAGGCTGGCCCCCTTGATGGCCAGCAGGAGCCGGGTGCCGGCCAGCACCAGGAGCAGGGACACGTAGAGCGCGGGGTCCCCGAGCTGCCCCAGGCCGATCACCACGATCGCCGTGAGGACCACGGCCCGGAGGCCGTTCGCCCCGACGAGCAGCCGGCGCCGGTCCCATCGATCGATGAGCACGCCGATGAACGGGCTGAACAGCGTGTAGGGGAGGAACGTCAGGAGCACGATGAGCAAGGCCTCGCGCGGCGTTCGCGCCGATTCCGGGTCGAACCCGGCCGCCCCGCCGAACGTGATGAGCTTGGCCAGGGCCGTGGCCACGAGCCCGTCCGCCAGTTGGCCCAGCCACTGTGCCCCCATGAGGAAGGTGAAGTGCCGGTTGCGGAACAGCTCCGAGGCGTCGTCGATGATCCTGGCCGGAACGGCCACGATGCGGTCGCGGCGCCGGCGAAGGCGGTCGGGCAGACGCCAGAACAGCGCCAGGGCGATGGCGATGCCCCAGGAGATCCATCCGACCAGAGGAGTGAACGGTCCACGCAGGACGGCGACCAGGAACAGGCCCACCGTGGTCACGGAGGCGACCGAGAAGAGCGGGATCAGGGCCAGCGCCTCGGGCCACGAGCGGCGATCCATCCGCCGGTAGAAGAGCCATCCGGGGACGATGAACAGGAGGGCCAGCCGGAGGAAGGACAGGATGGTCCCGCCGAGCCCGGCGAACGGCCCCGGCGGGTCCTCGGCGAAGGACCGGGCCTCGGTGGCCTCGCCGGCGGCCGTCTCCAGGGCCGCCGGGTCCACCGGGGTGTCCCCGATCTCCGGCAGGAGGAACAGGCCCGTTTCGCCGATCTCGACGCACTCCTCGGCCGGGCACGACGCCAGGACGTCCGCGTTCGTGGTCTCCTCGTTCATGATCGAGGGCGCGAACACGGCGAGGTTGCCGGCCTCCGACTCGAGGACCGGCAGGGCCTCCTCGGCGGTGTCGGCGGCGATGTCGTCGTA